>JAFGDC010000028.1 GCA_016932295.1 candidate division CSSED10-310 bacterium | reverse complement strand
TGTACGATTGGTTCACATCGAATCCGGCCCAGATGCAGGGAGTCGGAGTGGGGGTCGGAGTGACGGTGGGGGTCGGCGAAATGGTGGGGGTCCTGGTGATAGTGGGGGTTGCTGTGGGTGCTGGGGTGATATACACGCCGATGCAGTTTGACATGATACTGACGCAGTCCTCATCGCTGCCCACCGCCTGCACCACGTAATAGTAGGTCTGGCCGAGCGCCACCGCGCCGTCACTGTATTCAGTAGCCGTTGTGGTATCCAGGTAGTTCCAGCCAAAATCGCACCCGATGTCATTACGATAGATGACATACTCGGCGGCATTACTGGTGGCGGTCCAATCGATAAGAGCCACGCCGGCGGACGTGGAGCCGCTGATGCTGGGCGTACCGATGGTGGCACAACTGGTATAGCACGCCGGCTGCGTTCCACAGGCGATACCATGCAGGGTGAATTGCTGGTAGAGACGGCAGCCATGCGGAGTGCCGTTGCTCAGATTGCCATCGTCATCATCGACCCCAAGCAGCACAAGATAGTAGCTATCCGAGTTGCAGCCATTTACTGTCGCGCCAGGATTGCATTGTCCACCCGAAACCAGTTGATAGGCGGCATCGAGGCTGGAGATGCCCGTGTACCACAGCCGATCCGCCCAGATCCAGCCGGCATCGTCGCCGACCACGGCGCGCACCGCCGCGATGGCATCCCACCAGGCCTGGGAAGCGATCAAACTTTCGCAATGCCCCTCATACCCCATCGGTCCGAGGTATCCATAATACGGACAGGACCACCGATCACAATCGGCCGGTGAAGAAGCGATGTTGGATACCGTCACGTTCTGAGTGGTGTTGACATCGCGCACACCGGTGCAGCTCGAGTCGCAGCCCATGGAGCACGGCTGGCCCGGAATGAAATTATGCCCGATACAGGACACATGCGACATCAGGAATGCTCCGGTGTCGGCATACGCCTCGCCGGAGCCCTCATCGGCTGAAAAGCCATTGGCATCATATGTGTCAATGCCGTGCGACACCTCGTGAAGCATGACGGGAGGCAGCTCCCCGGTATTGGAACAGCCGTCGCCGGACTTGAAGAAATTCACATCCGAATAGTCCCAGTAGGCGTTGCAGGTATCGTCTATGTTGACGTTAGCGCCCAGGTTGTTTTGCGCCCAGGTTATCCCCGGTTGATAATGGAAAAGTTTCTCTTTGATCTTGCTGATATGGTAGAAGCAGGACCGAGCGGAATGTGTGTTGCCGCTGCCGCCCACGCCCGGCGTGGTGCAATCGGTCCCACCGCTGCCGCTGAAATCGAGGTCACCTGGCGAGGTGGTCGTGCTCAGGCTGATACTGCCGCACGCATCACTGATGTTTACATATTGTCCGTTCAGGGCGCAAGTGGCGGTCCCGCCGCTGTAGGTATACGTTCCACCCGCATTGGTCACCTTGGTGCCGCTGTTGGTGACACTCGCATAGGGGAACGGTCTGCTCACTTCGGCGTCAAGATTGGAGGTCGGATAAATACCACCTTCAACTGTTCCGAATTTCCGGGCATCCTGCAAAATCAGCACTTCACCGGAATGGGCATCGACGACCGCCTGCCACACAACCCGACTCGATGCAGAGGCCAGGAACAGCTCAAACACCAGGCGGTGTGAATAACCGGCGCCATTGACTCCGGCATAGCTTACACCGGGTTCAAAGGAATCCCCTTCGCTGGCCACCGGCACTACCTTCAAATGCATCGCATCCCGCAAGAACACTTCGGCCGGGAACCGCTCGCCCAGATAGTCGACCACGGTGGTGAGCGCTTTTTCCTCAGAGATTTCAGGCTTGGTGGATATCCGCACATCCTCGTAGAAGTACGTTCCGAACTGGATCAAGTTGCCGTTGTTAATACGGAAGTAAACATGGCTCTTCCAGACGGGAACACCATCGACGACCTGGTCGAATCGAACCGTACTGTACCGGTCACTCACATATGATGCGGCTGGATTGAATGAAAGCTGCTGGCGGTTCAGTCTGAACAGGTCCGGATTCTGATCCATGAAATCCGAGGCAATGGTTGCCAGCACATCAATGTCCACCTCGTCACCCGATCCGACTCCGAATGCCCCCAGATCGGCCGGCCGAAGCTGGTTACCCCGCCCAGGAACCCAGGGCACGCCCTGTCCCTGGATGAGCTGTGGACGACCACTGCGATGATCTATCGACACATCCCACAGCGGGCCGTACTTGGACAGAAACGCTACCCAGGCCGGATCATTCCAGCTTTGACCATCAGCCTGGGCCAGATACTCGGCTACAGGCCTGATCAACATCTCCGGTCGATGGATCTGAATGGCGCGAACCAGATCATGCTCGGATCCCTCCGGAACGGTGATGGCCGCCACGCCCGCAACCAGACATAAAAAAACACACGCCCAAACCAATGATACTTTTTTCAATATCGATTCCCTCCTCACTAACCGCTTCCGCATCATAGAACCAGACAACATCCAACCGTATTTTCCTTATCTCACTTTTTGATCTTTTGCAAACCGCTCCCCTCATTTCCGTGAGAAGGTCACACCCCTTCCTGATCAACGTTCCGCAGTTGTTCTCGAGAGGGAGAACTTCAGGTGGCATTCCCGCAATCCCGCCCTGGTGGTTCTAATAACCGCACCATGAAAATCTCCCCAAAATCGTCCGAAATAATTCTTGACAAAGCTGTTCCTCAGGCATATCGGTCCCTGCATGTTCATCATTCTCAATGTCTACGGATGCAACAAGGACCAGAAATCTCAATGAAAGGACATGCAATGAAACTCAACAAGGTGTGTGTGACCGGTATACTGCTGCTTGGTCTCTGGCAGTGCCTGCCAAATGTCCATGCCGAGGTCGGACCGGTGAACATCGGCATTGGAACCATGCGCATCAGCGGTCTGCTCCAAACCTGGTACAATCATTCAGAAGCCGACGACTCAATCGATAAATTCTCCATCAAACGATCTCGGGTAAAATTCGACGGCGTGCTGTTGGATGAACATATCACTTACTGCGTGCAGTTGGAGCTGACAAAATCACCCTGCATGATCGACTCGAAACTCAGCTTCGATTATCTCCCCCATACCCGGATAACCGTCGGCCGCTTTCTGCCGAACTTCACCCTCTACATGCCCACATCCACCGCCAAGCTGGACCTGATCAATCGCCCGCTGAGCACGGACATGTACGGCATGTCACGGCAGACCGGCCTGCAATTCCAGTCGACCTTCTCCATGTTCCAGTTCACACTCGGCGCCTTCAATGGATACCAGGGCCAGGCCAAGGTGAATGCAGACACCGCAACCATCACATCGGCCTTCAGCGGGGATGACCGAGGCGATGAAAACGACGCCAAGGATTTCCTTTTCGGCGCCGAGATCAAACCACTCACCGGGCTGCGCTGCGCCGCTTATTACTGGCTGGGCAAACCAGGATTCAGCTATGAAACCCTCGATGGCGTCACCATTCAGCATGACTACGACGTGACCCGCCTCGGGGGGTTCATTCAGTGGCGCTGGGAAAGCCTGCACCTGGCAGCGGAATGTATCACCGGTACCGAGGATCGCTACACCGTCACGTTCGAGGACGGTAACCTCATCGAGCGCATGGCGACAGTGGACAGCCTGGGCTATTTCGCCCAAGCCGCCTATCGCGTGCATGAATCGTTCGAGATCCTGGCCAGGTATGATGGCTACGATCCTGATCGGGATCTGGATGATGATGCACAGTCCTGGATCACCCTGGGAGTGAACTACGACATCATGCCTGATTATCGGGCAAAAATCGGACTGAACTATATTTTCAAGGACGAGGAGGGCGAATCAGTAAACAACGATGAGCTGTTGCTTCAGTTGCAGCTCGCGTTCTGATCCTTCCCTAGCGGTCATTATCAAGGCGCCGGCTGATCAGCCCGGCGCCTTGTCCTGTCATTCGCTGAAGCTCCACGCCACGAAGTCGAGATTGCTGATGAGACTTCCCAGGTCGGGAGCCAGCACGGCCCCGTAGAACAACAGTCCGTAGCCATCGCCAGCCTGTTCCGGCCAGATCAGGGCAGGGACGATTTCCGCCTGCAGAACCCCGGGCGGTATGTCGCGGCAGGCGAAATCGAACCCGCCGCCGTCATCGGTAAGCACACTCCAGGCCGGCCAGCAGTAGAAGGTTCCGTGAACTTCCAGCAGGACTGCCACAGGCATATCGAGCAGCAACATGTCGTGATTGACGATAACAGCATCGAGCAGGAAAAGATCGCCTGGTTGAAAATGACCGGCCGGCATGAGCAACCGAAGCGATACTCCCGTCGCCGGAGGAGTGGTGGTCGCAGCCGGTGAAGGGCTCACCGGGACGGTCGGAGACCCGGTAGGAAGTATTGGCGTGATGGTGGGTTCGGGACTCGGGGTCACGGGAACCACGGTCACCTGCACCTCGTCCCATGGTCCATGCTTGGCAAGCGCATCAACCGATCTCGCACGAAGAGTGAACGGACCAGAAAACAATCCGAAATCCACCATTATGCTCCAGTTCTCATAGCCCGTACCCACGGGATCGGCAACCATCACTCCACCGGGAGTGACGACCTCCACGTACGTGAGTGAGTTGTCCACATCGGCGGCGGCGCCGTTGACCTCCACCAGGCCCATGACCGTGGCACCGGGAAGTGGTGAGTCGATCGCGCATGTCGGCGGCTCGTTATCAATGGTCAGATACACTTTTGCCGGCTGGTACAGCCATCCGCTGTAAGCGCCGCCATAGATGACGACGAGATCCCCGGTCTCGTCGAGGGCGATTGCTCCGATGCCATCCACCTCCCAGGTGATCGCTCCCGCGCCGACATCGTACAGGTGGGTCGTCGATTCAAGATCCGGATCACAGTAGTAAGCCGAGTACACAACCCTGCCGCCATCAGCGCTGACGGCACCGGAAGGAAGATGGAAACCGGTCTCGGTCTCCCACAGCAGGGTACCCTCGTCACCCTGGAAGATTTCCACCGATCCGGGGGTAATGTCACCTGCCAGATCACAGTAAGAACCGAAGTGCGCCACGATGTCGCCGTCCGCGCTGATCGCCACGGTGGGACTGTATGTGTAATAGCCGCCGCACACCCTGGTCCAGAGCGAGGGTTTGACTCCGCCCGCCGGCGGCGCCATGTCGAACTTGTGGGCATATACGGCGGTCACGACGGCGAAACGATCTCCGTCGCCGGCAATGCTTCCGTGCACGTTCCACGCTGGCGAGATCTCCATCGTCCACACGGGGATGTCCGGAACCGAACCATCGGTCTGATACAGCGCTGCGTGCACGGGATCACCCAGTAAACCTGGATGCATCACCGTGAGAATCCTGGTTCCGTCATCTGAAATCTCAGTATCCATGAGGCGGGCGTTTATGGCGGGATCGACGCTCGCGCCCGGTCGATTGGACCACAGCAGTGAGAGGGACGGGATATGGAAAAAATACACCTCTCCGCCCAGAATCCGGGCATCGTCGAGATATCGGGTGGTCACGAGATGGGTGGCCGTGGCATCGAATTCAACATCGAACAGGTTGCCGCGAGTATCCGAATAGGTGAGTATTTCTTCGCCATCCCGTTGATACACATGGAGATCCGGACCGGTGGTACAAGCCACCAGTTGGCCGTCGTCGGATACCGCCACGCCACCCATATCGGAGGGATACTCGATCCTGAGAAACGGCCAGGGTGATTGACTGTCGAACACTGCCATGACCGCAATGTTGTTGTCACGTACATCCGATCCCATGACAATGGTCGAACCGTCGGGCGTAATGGCGGCGTACCTTACCTGGCGCGTCTCCGGATCCTCCCACACCCATTGCGGCGTTGGATCAGCCAGCACCGCGCTCGCAATCAGCGAACCCATTATCATCAGGAGAATAAACCGCATCATGTCCGCTCCTTTCATTGACTGCCGGTTATTATCATATCCTGCTCCATGCAAAATGACCAGACCACCGGGCCGATCCCAAATCCCCCACCTGAATTCTCCCAGGTGTTCCGCAGCCGCCTCCTGACATGGCCGCCGTCATCATGATGGTAATGGGCAACAACGGGATTGTGATATCTTCTCAATGAGATCCCAAACTCGGTAGGGATTCGGGGGTCGAGCGGATCGCCGTCAGACTCGATCGATCCGTCACCCAGCGGCGTTCAGCATGCCTCCACCACTTCGGTGCGTTCCGCCATATCATCACGATACCAGAAGGTTCATTCAAGGCTCATGATCGGCGGTGAATCAAGGGAATGACTTTTTTTCATGCCGATGGAACCGGACCGCATCGCCCGATCCATGCTTCGTGACCGCTACCATTCGTGGGGCGTTCGATTGCTTGACATCCTGATGGAAAGCCATCATACTAACCGCGCAATGTTGGTTTTGACAGTCAGGTGCCGGTGTGTGCAAGGGGCCTGCGTAAATGTGCAACTCAAGCGAAAGGGAGTAATCTATGTCGAGAATGGTCGTGTGCCTCAGCATCCTGAGTTTGGTGTTCGGAGTGGCGGTGGCTTCGGCGCGGGACGTTACCCTGGATGACATCAGGCGGGCTATTGAAGAACAGGGTGCCAACTGGCGAGCGGAAGCAACCACCGTCTGGCAGCGGTCGGACAGCGAGTTGGCGGAGATGATGGGTGGCGCTCTGGAACCAGTGGATGCCGAGATGTACGTGGTGGACGATCCATATTACATGCCCATGAGCCGCGCCCAGTTCGACTGGCGCAACAACGGCGGCAACTGGATGACTCCGGTCACCAACCAGGGCTGCAACGACTGCTGGGCGCACGCTTCCTGTGGTGCCCAGGAAGCTGCCATGAACATCGCGTTGAACGATCCCGATGCAGACTGGAACATGTCGGAACAGTTCCTGATTTCCTGTGGATTCAACTGCAATGCCCAGTATCTGAACAATGTGCTCAATTATCTCCGCGACACCGGCACGGTCCGCGAGACCTGCTTCCCCTACTCCGGAAGCTACAATCCCCCGTATTGCAGTGATCGTTGCGCCAACTGGAGTTACGACTTGTGGAACATCAATTCCTATGGTTATACCCCCAACGGCGACGTGGGCCAGATGAAATCGCAGCTCGCCAATGGTCCGATGATCGTCTGGATGAATGTCTATTCTGATTTTCTCACCTATTCGGGAGGCGTCTACGAGCATACCAGCGGCAGCAGCATGGGCGGCCATTTCGTGGTGCTGGTAGGCTACAACGATGATGATCCCGAAGGCGCCTGCTGGATCTGCAAGAACAGTTGGGGCACCGGCTGGGGTGAGGACACCTACGGCCTGAGCGGAGAAGCCGGTTACTTCCGTATTGCCATGGGAAGCAACGAATCCGGCATCGAAACCTACCCCACCTTCATAACCCAGTCCATGCCCGACTTCAGTGTTCCGGCCACCGGCCCCATCGGCCTGGCCCTGCTGCTGGCGGGATTGAGCGGGTTACTCTTCATCCGCCGCCGCGCGTAGTTTTACCAGAGTGAACCGCACCCTCCCTTCGGGGAGGGTTTTTTTATTCAGTCGGCAGGCAATCCATGAGATCCGCCAACGCCTTGTCCGCCAGTTCACTCCAGCCGCGGTTGGCGCGTGGGTTGGCCGGACTGGGATGCGCCATGCCGCAGGCTCGGACGGGCAGGTCCCGCAATGCCACCCGGCAACGTGCCTCGGCGAAAGCGCCGAATCCCAGCACGAGGCCGGCACCCAACCACGCCACCGTGGCGGCGAGAGCCCGGTCGCACACCGCAAAGAGCGGCTCCCGTTCCCACTTCGGCAGTTTGTCAGGCGTGCGATTCCTGCCACTCTCCTCCAGGAACGCAAGAGGACAGTAATTCGCCACGAAGCATGTTGAAAAAAATCGATCCGGTGTTCCGAATCGATCACGAGCCCACCCCCACACCCGTCGACCACTCACCTCTGAACGCGGGCATTTGAATCCCAGTATTGGACGCCTGGGATGCTGATCTGGAGGAATCACCACCGATCCTTGGATTCCCAGCCAGCCACGTACTGAATCAACATCTCCGAACGGCACCCCGGTCTGCACCATTCCCCACGGCCCCGGATTCATGCCGACCATAACGATCCGCTTCGGACTTCGCCCATATCGCAGGCAATACTCGTCATAGGGCTCCCGCGCATAACGCAGAGGATTGTACACATGCGCCACCGGATTTCCGAATGTCAACGCCGCAACCTCTTGCACCAACCTGTCGGTAATGTCCATCAGATTCATACCCACCTCGGTTCCGCCTTCATCCTACGGAGCCCATGACCTTCGCGCAACGCGATAATCCGCCGTGAACGGCATTGCTCACCCCTGAAACTGATCACCATTCGTGAAGGAATTCGGCCCATTTTCCACCGACCACGAGCCAGACATCATTTGCCTTTTTCAGACGCGTGTTTATAATCAAGAATCAAGAGGGAAACGTTCAGGGCTGGGAAGGAACCAGCGTTTTACAGATATGAGTTGAGCCGAAGATTGTAACCGGGACGTTATGAAGAGAAGGCGGTCTAACGGCTCGGAATAGGATATGGGCTCGCTCGGGGAGGAAATGTATGATCAGTGATACGGTCAGAGGTTCGAGATTGGCATTACTCATCGTAGTGGTTTTGAGTCTCGCTTCTCCGGTGGCGGCGGGAACTGCAGGCAGCGACCATTACCAGATCACCCGTGATGTGATCGCTTCCGGTGGTGGAACCGCGGTCGGCGATCTCTATTCGAACGCATCCACAACCGGCCAACCGGGTGGAATAGGCATCCAGAACAGCTCCGATTATCAGAATCATGGCGGATTCTGGCACGGCGGCTACTCGCCGGTCGTATTGCCGGCATTGTCGCTGTTGTCGCTCTTGATCCTTTTTGGATATTTCACTTTTGTCACCCATCAACGCCGATACGAGGCAAGGAAGTGAACGCATGAAACCTTTCGGTCGTCTTTCGATTGTGGTCCTCGCCACTGCGCTCGTCGCCGTTTCCCCGGCGGCCGCGGTACCCGGGATGATCAACTACCAGGGTGAAATCCTGGTGAACGGTCAACCGTTCAATGGTATCGGAAACTTCCGGTTCGCCCTGGTCAACGGTGACGGCACCATTACTTACTGGACCAACGACGGTAATCCCATCACCCCCACCCTCGATGTGGTTATCCAAGTGCAGGATGGAGTCTACAGCGTGGTGCTGGGTGAGACACCCGACATGGAAGCGATACCAGAGGATGTATTCACCAACGAGGACGTATACCTGAGGGTATGGTTCGACGATGGCAGCACCGGCATCGAGCAGTTGGGTCCGGATCAACGCCTGGTCTCGAGCGGTTACGCCTTCAAGGCCGCCAATGCCGACAGCCTCTCCGGAGAAGTGTATTCTTCTATCTGGCCCACCACCCTCAACAACGTCCAGGCGGCCTGCACCAATGATTACCATGCTATCGGCGGCACAGATGACGATCAGCCGGACAGTGACAGCGAGGTGCCGGATTCCATCAGCATCGATAACGGCCGGCTCTACGCCCCCGCGGGAACAGGATCGGTGGGAATAGGCACGACCACTCCCGGCGGCATGCTCGGATTCAAGAACGACCAGATCTGGATCACCGTCGACAGTAATGACGATCTCGTTTTCAGAGATCTGCATGCCGGCACATGGTCGTTGTTTAACCTTTCCAGATCTTCTGAAAGTCCCTGGTCGCGTGCCGGTGACCGGTTGTTCTATCTGGACGGCAATGTCGGCATAGGCACGAGTAATCCCGAAAAACTGCTGACCGTCACAGGCACCGTTGGTATTTACGATGATATGGAATTGAACGGCGACATCGACCAGTACGGCAACATCATCCTTGACGGCCTGATGTCAACCACCGGCGACATCACCTTCCTGGATGATGCCGGCTGTAATTTCGGCGGCGGCAGATTGTTCTGGGATGGTTTCCTGCTGCGTTTCGATGGTTATTTCGGCTGCAACAGGATCAATCTGGAACTGAACGACAACATCATGTTCGGCACCAAGTACCTGACAGCCAACTCCCTTGGTTTCGACTTCTCGGATTGGGTGGCGCTGCCTCAGAACAAGGGACTTTTCTGGACCGGCACCGATCGGCAGCTCTATTACGATGCCACTACCGGAGCTTTCAAATTCGCCGCACTGGGCGGCACCATCGCTTCACTCGATTCGACGGGGAATGCCGCGTTCACTGGCACGGTGAGCGGCGCCATCCCCACCGCCTCCAGTCACTTCACGACAAAATCCTTCCTGGACACCCAGATCGCAGGAGTATTCAGCAACAGTCATACCTTCACCGCGCCACAGACAATCCAGACGGATACGGGAACGCATCTCACCTTGTCCGCAGGACCTGTGCCGGTTGAGCTGAAATTGCTGGGCGGAGTTTCGAGCAATACCGGTATCGTCAGAGTCGATGCAAATCAGTTCCAATTCTTGATGAACTCCGGTGTGTTCACCTTCGACAAGCAGGTCCAGGCACCGTCTTTCTCCGGCAACGGCAGCGCCCTGGTCATCGCCCTGGACAACCTCAGCGATGTGAGTGCCCCCACGCCGCAAAACGGCCAGGTCCTTACCTGGAACTCATCAGCCAGTCGCTGGGTTGCCAAGACTCCCGTGGTCGAGACCGGCGTGCCGACTGAAAACGAACGTCTCATGGGCTCATTCGATACAGTCAAAACGCGCTCGCTTGAATACTTCAGTTCAGAGCAGCCTCCTGAACTGCAACACAACGGCGATACGGCCATCTGGCATGATCCCGTTACCGGAAAAGCCTGCATGGTATTCAAGGCCGGCGGAAGCATGTTCAAATTGGAAGGTGTGCCCCTGGAGTGACCGCCACGAGGAGAACCCGGATTTCACTGAGAACCGATAGTATTTCCTGTTACCGCTGCACAGGCGATCCGTTCCGGCCGACCCGCGGAGTGCTCAATCGCTCCAGCCGAACTCCCATTGGTCGTATTCGCCCATCACGGTGGTTACGGCGGGGTCAGTCATCGCTCCCCAGAAAATGATGCCTTCAGCACTGCCGGCACCATCTGGCCAGGAAAATGGATTGATCGGCTGGAAAGTGGTCACACCCACGGTTAACTCCATGCCGATGAACGCTGGCGAGGGTTCCCAGTCAGGTGCAAACCAGTAGGCACCGTATATATCCAGAATAACGAACAGGGGGAGATCGGTGATGGAGAGCGGACCGGGATTACACACATCGACCAGGAGCCCGCACGGCTGACCCGGAGAGAAGTGGTGCGACGGCATGGTAAGCCTGACTCCCAATTCCGGACAGAGAGGTGTCGGAGTGGACGCCGGAGGGGTCCAGGTGGCGGTGACGGTCGGTTCCGGTGAGGCGGTGGGAGTAGCGGTCACCGTTGCCGTGGGAGATGGTGTGGGGGTGCCGGCGCAGGGCTGGGAGCATGCCACCAGGACATCATCGATATTCCAGCCACAGTACACCACGCTGGAATCTGTGTCTCCCATTTCCCATCGAACAGAGACCGATGGGCTGCCGGCGGCCTGACCTGAAATATCGTATTCCACCAGTTCCCAAGCGCCACCGTTCATCGATGTTTCTCCGTTCTGCCATACTTGCTGCCATGATGCTCCGCCATCGCTTGAGACCTTTAACCGGGCATGATCCCATGACGAGGATTCCACTCCCAGCCAGCGCTGAAAACTGAGTGTCACCTGCCCCGCAACGGAACAATCGAACGCCGGCGTGGTCAGGGAGTATACCGGCATGCCGTTGGTGTAATCCCCGGCGAGGTTGTAGCCGTATACATTGGCGCCGGTGTAACCGGAAGTGGGGTCAGGCGAGCCGTAATACCCTCCGGAACCGGTCGGCTGCCCCCATGCCCAGGCACCTCCCGAGATGGTCCACTCCGGATCCGAGTCCATGTTCTCATCGAGATACACCACCAGTTCCCAGGTCTCGAACAGGAAATACAAACCGCCGTTGTCATCCTCCGTCACATTTCCCGCTTCATCGGCGCTCTCCACTGAGAAAAGGTAGTTGGTGCATTCCGCCAGATCCTCTATCCGCACCTCGTGGTCCGTGGTGAGGTTCATGGTCTCAACAACCTGGTCCGGTACTCCGATTCCATAATGGACGATCGAGGAGGCCGGTTCATCGGTAGTCCAACCGATCACCGCGGTGAAGGCACCCACATCCCGGACAGCCACGGATGCTATCAGCGGCGCGATGCAATCCGCCACGACCGCATCGGTATCCGCCAGCGCCTGGTAAAGCGCATCGATCGTGTCGCCATGGGTCACCGCCACAATGCCGTCACCCGGTTGAGGCAGAGCATCGGAGAGCTGAACAGCACCGGTGAACCGGCCCGGCGCTACTTCGCCGAGAGTGACGGATTCAGAAGCAGGTTCAGTCGTCGAACTCACCTGCACCACGACTGCGCCCGTCGCTCCTTCATCAAGCACTATCATCTCCGCCCAGGCCTGGCAGTTGTAGATATCCGCGGTAAAACGCACCCCTTCCACATCGAAAATATCATGTTCCAGCAGTGCCGCCAGGTCAGGGCGTGGTCCGATATACTGGGTGACTGGCGGCGGTTGCGGTGCACCGGTTTCGGTGATCGCCGCGCGCAGGTCTTCAGGAGCCAGCACTTCGCCGCTGGTCAATTCTTTGTAAATCGATTGGGCCACGCAACAAACACCCACCAGCATCGGTGACGCGCCGCTGGTGCCGCCGAATTCAGCCGTATAGTAAAGGTCGATACCATCAGCCGAATACAGGTCGCCGTAGCCGGTTGAATAGATCTCCGATCCCCAGCCATTGGCATCGATTCGCGATCCGTAATTGGTAAACCATTCCGGTTCCATTGCATGCGGTGTTCCCGCACCCACCAGAATGGCCAGTGAATCCCGTTGGTTCCTGTCGAACCGCCCCTCGTAGATCGGATTGTCCAGGTTCGCCGAACCATTGCCGCCGGCTTCCACGCAAATCCGACCCAGGGCTGTGGATGCGGCGATCGCATCGTAGTTGCCCTGCCAATATTCCATGCACACATAGTTGCCATCCGGTCCCGGTCCGTGCAGTTCGATGAGCCACACATCACCGGGGTCAAGCGCGGCGGAAGCCATATCGAACCATGAAGCGACATTCTCAGGCCAGTCATTATATTCGATAGACACGCCACCCACCTGCACAAGCGGAGATATACCAGTCACTCCAAAGGTGTTCCCGAGACCCGCGATCTCACCTAACACAGCCGTGCCGTGGTTGTCGTTCGCAACCGGATCACCCCCCTGGAAAAATGGTTCGGGAAGATCCTGGTGATTCCAGTTCCAGCCGAGTTCCACATCGATCATCCTGACATTCTCCCCTCGTCCACCCGGTTCCTGCCAGGCGGCATAGGCGTTGACGCCGATGGGAGAATCCTCGAGATAGTCCTGTGAATCTACATAGCTGGGTGGTAAAAGAGGCGCAGGGATTGGTTGCCAGGGCACTACCGCCCTTGGCTCCGCATATGCGCATTCCACTATGTCAAGACTGTTCAATTGATCGAGGAGCCGGTCGGCCTCCTCCCGAGACCGTGGGCCGAGAGCATAGTACAGGTTGAGATCCGCCAGTTGCCGGCCGGTGGCCGCCTCACCCGTTGCTTTCTCCCGGTCGTACACATCCTCCGGCCGGGAGAACAGCCGCGCCAGGCGCAGCCCTCTAGATGACGAAATCACCTGCCCGAGTTCCGTAAGGTCGGCTTCCTGGGCGGTGAAAGAACCGTTTCGCAACCGCACGGAACTGCCCTCGACAAGCTTCAGAACCACCAGGTCCCATCGATCGCAGTCTCTCACCCGCACGCCGGTCTGTTTGGGAAAAACAGCCCGGGGAACCAGGCTCCCCGCTGCCAGGTGAGGCACACATACGAGCACGCATGCGACAATCATTGCAGTCTTCATGAACACCCTCCATTTCACCACTGAACCTACTAAAATATATAAGGATCACTATGGAAAAAAGCAACTCCGCGCAGCATGTCCGGTGATACAACTGCACTGATCCCGCTGTTACGAATGAGTATGTCTTTCATGGCTGTATTCATGATGCGGCAGGCGGGATGGATGATGGGTCATCAGGCGGGCGCGGATCCAGGCATGAAGCCTGATACCAATGGGACGACCGGCGGTTCAGACCGCGATCAATACTCCGGGGCTCTATCGGCCCAGGTACTTGACGAGATTGATGATGATCAGCAGAAGTCCCAACACCACCGCGGTCATAGCGCCGAACTTCATCCATTTCATCTGGGTCCGGCCTTCCCTGAGGAGTTGCGCTTCCTGTTTCGTGCTGATCAAGAAGCGGCCATCGTCATGGGGTGTCTTCATGCAAAGCGTTCCATGATCATCCACCACCTCACCTAAAAGGAATACCTGGCGACCTACCGCGATGACGGATTCCTCAAGCTGATAGCCCAGGGTTCGGCGATCGTTTCCCAGGACTGCCTGCGCAAGCCGGATCATGCGGTCCCCTATCCGCAGCTCCCGGTCCGAGCCACCTTCGGCTGGCTGGAAGGCCGACAACACTGTCTCCGCCACGAATTCCGCGCCGCCCGGTTCGACGAACAGCACGCCGGTGCCGTCATTCACCCGGAATCGTACCGACCTCTCGTTACCGGCCACTTGTTCACTACCTGAACGGACGCGCCGGCGGCGATTGCCCTGCTGATCGGTCTCGTAAAAGGTCTCCTCGTACTTGCGGTGTATGCTCATGGAGTAATAGACACATTCAGTGCCAGCCAAATCTGAAACCAGTGGTTCATCGCACTCCACCACACCACTGATCTCGGTCTTGTAGTAGAGTGACCCTTCGCCCATGTCCTCGCGCATGGAAGCGGCGAGTGACTCAAGGAATTCCACCTGGACGGTTTCTGTGGCGAGCAATGTGGCGACTCCGCGCTTTCTGGACTGGTATCCGTACAGCAGTCCGGCCGCTCCCAGCATGAGAAGCGTTCCAACCATCCACAAGCTCATATTCCCTCCTTGCCCGGCCCGGTCGTTACTCTGCAAGGCGCAGCGATTCATACTCCGGTCCACCATGCTTCCACTCGTGATCTAATCGACTATAGATGCGCACGGTGTGGACGTCAATCCACCAGGCCCCGCCCGAATCCCCCGCCATTGATCGGCAGGGTTCATTCCAGTCCGGTGGATGCATTTCGAGGGTAATAGTTGGCGCTCCCAATCCACCACCAGAAAGTATGACTGATTGAGATCCCAGGGAACTCTCGATACCACGCTCACCTAACTTCCCACGGGCATCGCACGTCCCCGGGGGTTGTGTCTATTTCCGCGGGGGTCGTCCCTGGAATCTTGTAATTTCCGATGTAAAGCGTTGACAGTCAATGCCAGGCAGTGACGCCATCAAGTGTGTTTTCCCATCGGGATCGTACCTGGAATCCTGTAATTTCCGTCGATAATCGTTAACAGTCAAGGCCTTACGACGGCTGCATGCTTCTTCAAATGAGTCGATTGTCCCTTTTTGACAGGCATATTGTTCCAAAGACAAAGCCGTCACCCAAGAAATGCGTCCATCGGATCTGCATGAAACTCCTTTCAATCATTGGTGAGGGATTTGGGGGCGACGGGTGGCATTGAATTTTACTGATGATCCGCTAGTATGAGTCGGTGGATGTTGCATGAAGTGACACTTGGCGCGAGAGGACACGCATGATCAGTTCCCAGATCGTACTTCCGGACCGCCTTCTTGAACTGCGTTCAATCCTGCCGGAGATGATTCGGTATCTTGAAGAGCGGCTCCCCTATGCGGCAGCCCTGGTGGTCCAGGAAGCCGGCAGCAGTCTGCGGATCGATTACAAGCACGAGGAGTTCAGCGAGAAAACACCGCGCCGGGGCATCGTGTTCACCTTGTTCAATGGACGTTTTTTCCAGGAATGGGCATCTGATCGGCTGGATATTGATTACCTCTGGGACAAGGTGCGGCATATACGGCGCCTGCTGGATGATGCTCCCGTCGCGGAGCCGCGGTTTTCAGTACATCCCGGGGAACCGGCACGAGCCCATTTTACCACTCCCTTCGAAATCGATCCCGACCAGGTGTCCCTGGAAGACATGGTGCGTGCCTGTCACGATTTAATCGATCAGGTATCCAGGATGGATTCCAAACTGGTAAATATCCACGTTTCGTACGATGACGGCAAGGAGTATCGGGTCTTCGTGAATCGCAGCAAGGTGTTGTCATGCTGCCTCACGCTGTGCAATATCCGACTGGTATGCGCCGGCTTCCACCATGGGGTCACGAGGCTCAACCAGATGGGGGCGGGTGGCGTCACTGGTTTCGAGGCCATTCATTTCCAAGAGGAGCGCCTGCGGGAAATGATCGATGACCTGAATCTCCTTTTTGAAAGCACGCCGCTCACACCGGGACGCTATCATGTGGTGTCATCCCCCGAGGTGAGTGGAATCCTCGCCCACGAGGCATTCGGCCACGGCGTCGAAGCCGATATGTATGTGAAGGGCCGGGCGAAGGCTGCCGAATTCATGGGCAAGCGGGTGGCATCCCCACTGGTGAACATGGTCGATGATCCATCAATTAGCGGATTGTACGGCACTTATTATTTCGATGACGAGGGACAGTTGGCCGCGCCGACGATCATTATCAGGAATGGCATCCTGGAGCGCAGCCTCACCGATTTGCGATCCGCCGCCGTTCTCGGTCTGCCGCGCACCGCCAACGGCCGTCGGGAAAGTTTCGAGAGAAAAGTGTATGCACGAATGTCCAATACCTACTTCGACAAGGGAGTGGACTCGTTCGAGGACATGATCGCCAGCATCGATCACGGTCTGTATCTGAAAAAATCCAGCAGCGGCATGGAAGATCCCAGGGGATGGGGGATTCAGGTGGGAATTGATCTGGCGCATGAGATCAAAGGCGGGAGACTGACCTCGAAGGTGTATGCGCCCATGACCATCACCGGATACGTGCCAGAGGTGCTCGAATCCATCACCATGGTTGGTGATGAACTTGGTTTCCTGGGTCCGGGAGGCATGTGCGGCAAAGGCCACAAAGAGATGGTCCGGGTTTCCGCCGGCGGTCCGCACCTGCGGTTCACCGCCCGACTGGGATGAGGTTACAGATGGATCGTATCATAAAGACGCTGGATGCTTTTCCCGAAATTTCCGCTTGGCGTGTGAAGAAAGTCAATACCACGAGATACCAGATGTTCGTGATCGGATCATCTCTGGATACAATCCGCAAGGTGGTCACGGAATCATATCAATTAACGGTCTACTGCGATCACGCCGATCTGCGGGGAGCCACCGACCTGGTTGTGTATGAACACGAGCTGGACCGGCTTGAACAGAAGCTCAGAAAAGCGGTGTTCATTGCACGGAGGGTGGGGGCACGGCGATTTGAGCTACCGTCGCCAAGCCATCTGCCCTTTGTTGAAGCATTCGATCCGACCCTCCTGGGCGATGTCCAGGACATATTGTTCGTTAAACTTGCCGACCGGTTGATCGAGGCTGTCGCACAACAGCCATCGGTGACCCTTTCCAGTTCCGAGTATTTCCTGGACGTGATCCATACCCGGTTGATCAACAGTCGTGGAATCGATGCAACGATGGGCAGCACAGAGATCTTCTTCGATGGGATCCTGCTGAGTGAATCCGATGGACGCCGGGTTGAAGTCCATTTCGAACCGAGGGCGCGGCGCTTGCAAGATCTGCCTGTCGAAGAAATCGTCCGGCAGTATGCGGGATATGCCCGGGACAGTCTGCGGGCCGGGCTCCCTGCCTCCGGCACCCAGCCGGTCATCATTTGCGGTGATGCCCTCACCCACATCTTCTCCACCCTGATCCATCACACCTCCGCTGCCAGCCATTACCGCCAGATAAGTTCGTTCCGCCGCGGCCACTCGATCTATCCCGGGGGACGGCCGCAGGGCGAACCACTCACCCTGATCAGCAATGCCTTCGTTCCCTTCGGCTTACGCACCGCGCCGTGCGATGGCGATGGGGTTGCGGGACAGCGCGTCGAGTTGATCAGGGAAGGACGGTTTGAACGGCCGTGGTCGACCAAGCAGTACGCTGATTATCTCGAACAAGCGCCCACAGGCTCCGTCGCGAACCTGGAAATCCCCGTCGGTCGCAATCCATTGGAGGCATTGCGCCGCGATGGTCCAAACCTGGAAGTGGCGGCCTTCTCAGCTATGATGCCGGATCCTGTTTCCGGCGATTTCGCCGCGGAAATCAAACTTGGATATGAGCATCGCGGCGGGATCTCACGTCCGGTGAAAGGCGGCTCCATCAGCGGCAATATCCTCACCGGCTTCCAACATGCCTACTTCTCGACTGAAGGACGTTTCGGCAACTATGGTCTCACCATCGACCAGTTCGGTTCCTATATCGGACCTGCCGCGATCCGATTCGAGGGATTTCAGGTGAGCGGCGGCTGATCGCCGGAGCGATGCTTCGCCGCCTGGTAATGATGGGGAGCGAACCGTTCATACAATCCGCCGAACAGGTTGCGTGGATCCACCCGCTGCTTGATCGCGGCAATGGCCTCGCGGTTGTAAATCCGCCAGAAGGTTTCCTCATCGTAATGATTGCGTGAAATCAAGGTCTTCATCCCATTCAACTCGGTCACCTTGCGCTCCAGCAGCTCAGAGTAATCCACGCCGGGATCGCCGTTGGGCCTGCCATAGACCGCGCAGTCGATCATCAAGCCGCCGCCCAGCCCTTTCGCGTATTCGGCGTTCACCCACGGGTAGACCTGTTTCACTCCGTACGGCACGATCCACAGAGGGAAGAACCTGAATCGTTCCACGTACCATTGCATGAACGAGGGAAAATTCCGGGCCGGCACGAACACATCCACCACCACATCAGGCCGGCGCTTGTATTTCAACAACCAGCGCAACCGGCCGGACCAGGCGATAAGGTTGCTGGAACCCAGCAGGAATCTCCCGAACAGGAACCTGACCAGCCTGTTCTCTAGGGGTGGAAAAGTCCGTGTAAGCCAATGGCACTCGGTATCGTACCGAAAAAAATAGTCAAACGTGGTAAGGCAGTCCCGGTCCAGCCCGAGGGTGCTTTTATAATATATATTGAGCCGGTCATAGGAAGTATGGTGTTCTGCGTGGTCAGTCATTGCGCCCAGGCAGAGCACGTAGTTGTCCGCGCCGTGGGCGATGGCATCGATAAAGGTACTCTCGCCACGGCTGCAATGCTGCTGAAGTGCCTCCCAGAATGAATCGAATCTGTGGTAACGAAGATAGGTCATCTCCACGAATGGTTTGGCCGGCAACAACCTGAACGTGATCCTGGTGATGATTCCCAGGGTTCCGTATGAGCCATGCAGCATGTTGAACAACTCCGGATCACGCTCCGGGGAACAGGTCACCACTTCCCCCGTGCCGGTGACCACCTCATATTCGAGGCAATTATCATGAAAGCCGCCATGTTTGTAGGACATCGACTCCAGGGAACAACCCGAGACCGCGCCGCCGATGGTGATCGTTTTGAGTTCAGGAACGGTGTAGGGCATGAGCCCCCTGGCCAGAGTCGCTGCCACCACTGCGGCAAAAGTGGCGCCGGATTCAGCCACGCAGATACGGGCATCAGGATCGATCATCACTATTCTGTCCAATCCCCGCAAATCGACCCTGGGGCTGGCATCGGCATTCTTGTATGGATTCGGCACAAGGTGCGAGACGGAATCCTTCACAAACTCGAGCGGTCGTCCCGTGGCCCTGGCTTTTCTTACCTGTTGAGCGATCTCCGCCACTCTCTTCTGATGTCGTTCCATTAGACCTCCCCGCCTTGTCATGCCAGACAGGATCAGTCACCCGCCGGCGACGTACCGATGCACGCGGCGGGTGCTTCCGCGGCCGGACCATACCCCTGCCCGGTAGTCATGTCAAGCGCTCGTGAATAGTGTAAATCCTCCTCCTGCATTCTCCGTTGTGGTCAATGGCCACTTCTGAATGATGGATTCAACTGAATCTGGCAGCGGGTTCCCCGCAATGGTATTTGCAGGCATCGGTGATGAAAGGAAGTGCGGGATCGTGGTACTTATTTCACAGGACAGCACATTTCGCGGGGGATTCGGAAATGGTTGGTCAGCACGAATTCCGACAAGCGATGAACGACGGTCCCTATGGCGGACCGGAAATATGCGGAAAACGCCGGAAGTGGGTTTTCGCGGCTGCTCGCGGAGTGTATCCCCACAAACAGCGCCTCCTGGATCACGGCAATAGTGCTTGACACGCTTGCACCGGCTGACTATTTTGCTCAGGCACTCAATTCTGTGACTCCGACCGGACCTCCCTAAGGCACACGCGATGGGAGCCCGGCCCGAACCCTGCGGGGGTTCAAGGGTCAGGCGGGAAACGGCCTGGCCTCCCGACAACTTGGAAAGGAGGACTCATGAACAATTCACGCTCAATCACATTACTGCTGATGATGATCATGGTCGCAACGGCCGGGACCATGCATGCCGAAGACATCGGAGACATTTTGAACTTCGATCTTGGTCGAATCGAGGTAGTCGGCAAGGCGAAGCCCAAGGACGGGGCGGCGAAGACCGAGGTCACCAGGGAGGAGTTCGACAAGCGCCTGGCGGAGAGTGTCGTGGAGGCTGCCCGTGAAGCCCCTGGCGTGGTGGTCACCACCGGCAGCAAGAACGAGCCCCAGGTGCTGATCCGCGGGCTGGCCCAGAACAGGATCCTTATCCTCCTGGATGGCATCCCGATGGCGGCGCCCTATTATGGAGATCTCGACAGCTCGGAATTGCCTTTGGATGGTCTGACTTCGCTCAACATCGTCCGAGGCAATGCATCCGTGCTCTATGGACCCAACTCCTTCGGCGGGGTCATCTCGCTCATTTCAGCAAAACCGGGTAATAATCCCAACTTCTCCCTGCTCACCACCATCGATCAGGAAGGCAATTATGTCGGCCGTCTCACCCACGGCATGAGGATGGGTGATTCCTTTTACTACCAGTTGTCAGCAGGGATAAGGGAATCCGACGGCTGGTCCATGTCCGGCGACTTTAAGACGACGTATGACGAGGATGACAATGAACTGGAGGACGGCGATATCCGGAAGAACACCCAATTCAGCCAGGTGAGCGCGGGTCTGAAAGCCGGTTTCGAGTGGCTGAGCGGTGAAATGAGCGTCTCCGCTAACTACATCGACTCGGAGAAGGGCATTCCTCCCGCCACCACGGACCAGGTGAGGGTCTCCTATTGGGAGTTTCCTGAGTGGAAGAAATACACCACCGCCATTGCGGGTCGCCAACAGTTGGGAGAAGCGATGGAAATCCGCGCCAACCTCTTCTACCACAAATATGACAATGCCCTGCGCAACTACAATGATCCCGATTATGAGGAACTACGCTGGGAGAGCACCTACGATGATTATTCAACGGGATTGCTGACCCGGTTTTCCTGGATGGCCAGTGAGGCGTTCACCCTGCGCTCCTCCCTGACCGGTGTCATCGACAACCATCGCTCCCAGGGCAACACGGGCGATCCGTGGGAAGAATACGAAGCGCGCACGTACGGATTGATGGCCGAAGGTCAGTGGCAAGCCAGTGAGCAACTGACCGTGACCGCAGGCGCCGGCTGGGAGATCTACGATTTCCGAAAATTGAACAATGTCGAAGCCGCGCCAGCCGCGGTCGATGATCGTACCAGGGATATCGATGCGCTCACCTACAGCCTGGCCGCCAGGTACGACCTGACCAGGGAACATTCCGTCACCGCGGCGGTGAGTCATAAAAACAAGTTTCCCAACATGAATCAGCTCTTCACCAACATCGAAGAGTTCGCGGCCGAGGATATCGACCGTTTGGATCCGGAACGGGCGCTGCAGTATTCACTTGGCTATGAGTATCGTCCTTCCGTGCCATACAGCATGGGCGTCGCCGCATACTACTACGATGTAAACGACCTGATCGAACGTCCCAGCCGCGACGATCTCTACGCCAATATCGAACAGGCTGAATTCATGGGCCTTGAACTGTGGAGCGCCTATTTTCCCGCCACCGGGATGAGGGGCACTCTCGCCTACACCTACCAGACAGCCGAAAACAAGCTTCCGCATGCAGCCTCCCAGGACCTGCCTCATGTCCCTGATCATGTGCTGCACACCTCTGTCGGTTATGGATTCAAGTTCGGAACCGCCATCGATCTCGGGTACATGTACCGTGGTGAAGCAGTCGAGTATCCCGATATCGCGGTCGAGATACCGTCCTACTCACTGCTGGACCTTACCATCAACCACACGTTTCCCTTCGGTTTGACCCTGAGTCTTCAGGCCGGCAATCTGCTTGATGAGAATTACTACGAGGAGCTGGGATTCGAACAGCCCGGGCGAACGATCAAGCTCGGTGTCAAGTACAGCATGAAGTAATCCGCCAACCTCGAGACCGAGAAAATCATGCCGCGCCGGCGGTGACCCCGGACAGGGTTCACCGCCGGCTGATTTTTGTCCGGTGTTGGATCGCTTGACAGATTGCGCATATTCCTTGACTATCGTTGCTGCTGATTGTCTGTTGCTGAATCGAGACCCATTGATGGAACGTCATCCGGAGCAATGTCATGAATCCCGATCCCAAGATCCCGGCTACAATCCAGGGCAGCCGCTCGCCCGGCGTTCGAGGCATCGATTGATGTCCCTGTTCAGGCATCATGACGAACATACACTACCAGATCTCAATGGGAAGAGAATCCTGGCCATCCGCTTCAGATCGATAGGCGACGCGCTGCTCATGACACCGGCTTTGCACGCGATCAAGCACAGATTCCCCGAGGCCGAACTGGATGTGCTCGTGGAACGTTCCGTGTCGGGAATTCTGCAGGGGAATCCGGACGTTCACGAGATACTCATCGCGGTTGGCAAACGTGATACGGACATGAGTAATCTGGAAAGACGCAAGTTGTACATGCGGACACTCGGTCAAATCCGTACCCGCCACTATTCGGCGGTGTTTGATTTTCACGGCGGTCCGAGAAGCGGCATACTGACATGGTTGTCCGGCGCCAGGTTCAGAGTCGGGCATGCGGAGTATGAACATGGCTGGGCGTACACTCACCTTGTGGACACCCGGCTCCCCCGGGACGCCACTCATTGCGTCATTCGGCAGATCGCTCTCGTGGAGGGCGTGGGGATACGAAACGCGGGTACCGGCCTCGAGCTGGCCGTCCTGCCGGCCGCAAGGGCGCACATCGGCAGGGAATATCCGGAAATCATGCAGGAAGATGCATTGGTGGTGACCATGCACCTCTGGTCGGGTACCCCCAAGAAGACCTGGCTGCCGGATTACATCGCACGCACCGCGGATTACTTTGCCGAGACCCATGGCGCCGTGATCGTCTTCATCGGCGGCAGTTCGGAACTGGATGTCGCCCTGACCGCGGCGAATCGTATGCAGACACGACCTATATTACTATTGGGCGGCACGATAAGCCTTCCGGAGATCGCCGCGGTTCTTGACCGGGCGGCTGTCCACATCGGTAATGACAGCGGTCCGACTCATATGGCCGCGGCACGAGGCACGCCGACAGTGGTGCTTTTCGGGGGATCGAACTTCAGGGTCTGGCATCCCTGGGGTAATCGCTACCGAATCCTCCACCGGCCCCAACCTTGCGCCCCCTGTCGCGGCAAGACCCCATGCGAACGGGAATTCGCCTGCATAAGAACCACCACTCCGGAACAAGTCATCGCCGCCGCCGAGGAACTGATGAACCCGAGGTCACTGCCATGACGCAACGGCCGCTGTTCGATCTCCCGATCCATATCATACACCTGTTCAAATTCGAACGGCGGACGCGAAGCCTGGCGGTGGCGGCGCTCTTCGTCTGCATCACCGCTCAACCCTCTTCTGTCCGCTTCATCGCCGGTCTGGTCCTGGCACTCGCCGGAGAAGGCATCCGCTTGTGGGCTGCCGGCACCATCGAAAAGCGCACTTCACTGACAATCTCCGGTCCTTACCGCTACGTCCGTAATCCGCTCTATGTCGGCGGCGGGCTCATCGCCGCAGGTTTACTCGTCATCAACGGCAACATCGTCGCCCTGCTGGTCGCGCTCCTCATCACGGCGGTTTTCTATCCGGGCACGGTACGGCGCGAGGAAGCCTTCCTGTCTGAACGATTCGGTGAGCATTACCTGCGCTATTCAATCCAGGTCAGACCGCTCATTCCACGACTCACCCCGTATCAACCCGCGGATGTCGAACGACTTCGATTCTCATTCAGGCGCTTGAAGCGGAACCATGAGCTGGACGCGGTGGCAGCCCTGACCGCATGCCTGCTGCTTCTCTTCTATCGCCTGATGACCTCCAGCCCGTTCCATTATCGACTTCTCGTACTCACCCTTTTCGCGTTCTTCTGGACCATTCGAATAGTGAGTGATCGAAGGAAGGAGCGCCGACGGCGCGAAGAGCATCCGACCACCCGGCATCGTTCATGGCGGAAAGGCGCCTGCACGTACACACTGGCGATCGATGCACCATCCGGAGAATTCATCCGGTGGTTGGAACAGCTCCCCGGCACGCTCGCCAACGGCGCTGGTGAACGCATCCACGATCAACGCAATCGTGTGACCAGGATGAACCTGCCGGGACTCCATCCAAGCGCCGTCGTTTGCAAACACTACTCACCCGGCAACCCGTTCCAGGCTCTCCGATACGCCTTCTTCCCCACCAAGGCTGAGCGAGCCTTTACCTATGCCAATCTTCTCCTCGAACGTGGATTCACCACTCCGAAACCTGTCGCCATGATCGTCAGCTCGACTCGTTACGGCGCCCGGGAAAGCATACTCGTTACCGAAGAGTGCCAGGGAATGGTGGAAGTGAGACAGGTCTTCAATCGTCCCGAAAGCCCGTATGCCTCCCTGCTCACTCCGGATTTCGTCGCCACTATCGCTTCGACCATGCGCCGCTTTCACAACCAGGGACTCCTGCATCGCGATCTGTCGGATGGCAATGTACAGTTTCTTCCCACGATCCCGGAGCAACTGATTTTTCTCGATCTGAACCGGATGAAGCAGCGAATACCCATTGGCCTGCTCGCCGGAGTAAAGGACCTGGTCCGCCTGGGCGTGCCAGAGGCATACCAGAGGCATTTCATTGAAACCTACCTGGAAGATCGGACTCACTTCAGAATCCTGTGGCGCTATTACCGATGCCGAAAGGCGCTGTTCGCCGGCTGGATACGATTCAAGAAGGGCAGCGGCTTGCGGAAACTCGGCCGCCGGCTCGGTGCCTGATGGGCGGGCGTGATCAATTCGACTGGAATCCGAAAGCGCACCAGCCCCACAATCCATTGAGCAAATGGCAACGCAACCTGCGCTCAATTCGTGATCTGCCGCGACATCTCCACCTCACTGCCCGGGTTCTGGCGCTGGCTCCCGCACTCCTCGGGCGGTACCGCCTGTTGAGGGACACCAAACCCGCCCCGAGACCCATAGGCGATCCCTTCGGGGTTGCCATTGAACTGCCTGAAGGAAACGACGAATCATTGCTGGCGGCCTTGCGTGAACTGGACATTACATCTTCGATCATCAGGATCGCCCCCTGGGAACCCCGGCTGCAGGCCACCGCCGAGTTGCTCCGGGCATTGGAGTCATCGGGCGTGGAGCTTTCCGTAGCATGCCTCCAGGACCGTCGAAGCGTCGTTGATTCATCCTTCTGGAGCGATCACCTCCAGGCGGTTTTCGAAGCACTGCCCGGCCCGTTACGCAGATTCGAGATCGGGCATGCCTGGAACCGGCGCAAATGGGGAGTCTGGCACCTGGGAGAGTACCTGCGCCTGGTGGAAACCGCCGCCGAGGTCGCCGATTCTCATCCCGGCGTCAGCCTGATGGGACCTGCCGTGATTGACTTCGAGTATCACTTCACCATCGGCGCGTTACGGCATCCTCTTTGCAGACGTGTGTTCGATACGGTTACCGCCCTGCTCTACGTGGATCGCCGCGGCGCGCCGGAAACACCCCAGATGGGATTCGCCCTGTCCCAAAAACTCCGACTGCTGCGAGCGCTCACCGATATCACCATGCCCGCCGGCACGCCTTGCTGGATCACCGAATTCAATTGGCCCATCAGTGTTCCTGGCGAATATTCGCCGGTTGCTCTGGACAAGGGATTCGATCCGGAAGAGTGTGCCAATTACCTGGTTCGTTACTTCCTGCTTGCGATCGCCACCGGGGCATGCGAACGGCTTTTTTGGTGGCAACTGGCTGCCCACGGATATGGACTTGTGGATAATCTCGATGGTCGATGGCAACGGCGACCCGCGTTTCATGCCTTCCGACATCTCGTTCAGCGGTTGCGAGGCGGGACATTCTTGAAGCTGGAGTTGACGCGGGATCTGTATGCCTTCCACTATACCGACCGCGATGGGCTTCGCTGGGCAGCCGCCTGGTCAGTATCCGGGGTGCATACCGCGCCATGGAGACAGGAAATCGTCGTGGCGTTCAACCGAGATGGCAGGCATATCGACGATCCCGCCGGCACCCAACTGAATGGAGCACCATGTTACTTCCAACTCACCTGAAGATGTTGCCATGGATCGCGGCGCTTCTGGCGGGAGTTTCGGTCGATATCGCCACGGCCGCCACGACAGCTCCGCTGCCGGAATTCTTTCCCATCATGACATCTGTCGCATGGGACAGCGCTGACGATAATCCAGCCTCGTTGGGTCTGGTACCCGAGAATGATGAGAATGTCCATTGGAACTTCCGTGATCGGGTACGATTTGGAATCGGCTATTTCCATAACCGCTACGATCAAAACACACGCCTGCGCGCGAACAGCACATTCCTGGCCCGCCGCTTCCAGGTTGAACCGGAGCGGTTCCATATCCCCGCCAAAGACACTCGGTTCTTCCCTTTTGTGTTAGGTTATGACGGCACCGACGAGAAATGGTTCTGGAGCGGCGAGGTCCGGTTGTTCCGCTCGGTGGCGTTCAATCTGTCCGAAAGCTACTATTTCGACAATCCCGTCGCCGCAACCATGGATTACATCCGCCTGCGCCTCGATCATGATCTTCATTTCTTCAGGTTTCGTGGCACCGTCGGGCTGCGGTTGGACGATGACACCATGGTGGCGGTGGCGCCCATCATTCATATTGGATTCTACAATCTGCTCTCCCAAAAAGAGTACTATTATGCAGGTCCGCCCGGTGACTTCGAATCCTATAGGATTGACCTGGAGGCGTCACTCCGCGGGCCGGCCTTCGGTATGCAGGTCGGAATCAGGCGGAGATTCGACGATGTGATGATGAGCGCCGAATTTGTATATGGCGGCCAAGCGAGGTTACAAGGCGATGTCAGCCTCGATGGTGCTTCCGCCGATCGCACGCTCGTGATGACACTGCCGGATTCAGTGACCATCATGGCGGAGGTCTCCACCGGCGCGTTCACTCTGCAAGGGTATTCCCGAATCAGCTTCTGGACTGCGGAAATGTACGCCTCCGTTCCGGTTGAACTGGACATCCCGCGACCCAACCATCATTGGGGGGTGACGGTTGGAGTGGGAGGGTACCACGCGCTGCCCGACGGATTCCAGGCAGGCGCCGGGTATCTCTATCACCTGCTTCCGGAAGACTCCCGAGCGTGGAAATACGTTGAACTGCAGTCGCGGGTACACCAATTTTCCGGTCGATTGGCGCATCGCACGGATCACTTTGAGCTGACCGCCGGCGTGAGCATACTGGTGGACGAGGACGGCGGTGACCTGCCGGCGGCTTTCAGCACGTCAATGGGTATCACATACCTGCTGTAACGGGAACCAGGCAACAAGAGCTGTCGAGCGCAATGACACCGAAGCCGCGCGTGCCGACCAGGATTTCGTCACGCCCTTCCTCGCACCAGACGTCCCAGACCGGTATTTCGAAGCCGGCCAGGCGGTGCCACTGAAACTCGTTCACATCCTTATGGTACAGCGTGTTGTTGCTGAACAGCGCCACGATGCGCGAGCCGGCGATCGTGATGGAAGTGCATGGCAGATCCGGTAAGCCGCTTGTCTGGCGATTGAAGGTCAGGCCACTGTCCTGACTCATGAATACACCGTGGTCAGTTGCCAGGAAGAGGTGTTCACCACGCGCATCTCCGGTTATGTGGCAACAGGTTACGGGAGAGATGCCGAGTTCTGCCCGCAGCCACTGTGAAAATTCGGTCGAATAGAAGAACAAGCCGCGGTCGCAACCGACATAGACGCGCCGGGGAGCACTGGAACTACGCCATACTGCGCGGACGGTGCGGGAAGAAAAGAATGGGACATGCTCGACGTGTCCATCCACCAGGTCCGCAAGATACAGGTTGTTCATGGTGCCCACCCAGATCTGGTGCTCAGTCGGCCCCGGACTGAGGGCATTGATATGTGATTGTTCCAGCATCCGCCTTGGTTTTTCCTGAGCGGGAGGCAGCAGCACGAGACCGTGGCTCGAGCCGACGATGACGCGGGCACCGGAAACGAGAATATC
>JAFGDC010000294.1 GCA_016932295.1 candidate division CSSED10-310 bacterium | reverse complement strand
CTTGCCGTCGCCGTTCAGATCGAACAACGCGGGGGATGCCTTGATTTCCTCGTTGTACACCCGCGGCCAGCCGGCTACCATGGTGCCATCGGTATGGAATACATACAATTTTCCCTGGGCGGGATAGGGCGGCGTGGCATCGGGAGCCGCTATGCGGAACGAGGCCGCCACGATTTCCGGATCACCGTCGCCGTCCAGGTCACCGATCGCCGGTGTGCTTAACGCGATGTGGTTGTCGGCGTCAGGAAGCATGAGCGGCCAACCGGGGAAGTTGCTGCCGTCGTAGCGCCAGACGAACAACTGGCGGGCGTTATCGGCGAGGACAAGTTCCTTGCCGCCGTCACCGTCCAGATCGACCATCACCGGTGATGAATTGAAATCGTTGGAGACCGCTGGTTTGGGCCAGCCCGGCATGGCGGGATGGGGATCATTGAGGCTGATGGTGAAAGTGGCCTCGTTCGTTCCATCGTCGGCGGTAATCTCGAAGGTGAGCGGCACTGTGCTGTTGAAGGGGGCACCCGCGGCTACCGTGATCCGATAGGCGGTGCTGGTCTCGACTTCCTCCTTGCTGGCCACAGCGCCCACCGTCGAAGCATCCTGGACGATAGTGGCATGCGGCCCGGCATCCACCAGGACGGCCTGGACACCGGTGGCATCCCGCCATGACTGGTTTTTGAAGGTCATCGTGATGTCAACGGTTTCGCCTGAATCAGCCTGGAAATCGCGATCACCGTTCTGATCATCCATGACCGCCGCGACAGGCATCACCAGTGAGCCGGGGGTAATGGAATAATAGGCATTGATGCGGCCGGCACCCAGCATGCCGACCCATTCGGCGTTCTGGGCATCGATGTTCTCGGCGCCGCCTTTTATGCGCATCTTCACCGTCGCCGGATCGGACTCGCCGGTGGCCATGATGAGAGCGGCCAATCCAGCCACCAGGGGGCTGGACATGGAAGTGCCACTGGCGTTGTCGTACGTGTTCGGCATATACGTGCTCATGATCCTGCTGCCCGGCGCCATCACGTCGATCTCGGCGCCGTAGTTGGAGGACGATGACTTTCGATCGGAACGGGACGTGTTGCCCACGGTGATGACGTTTTCATACCCGCCGGGGTAGTCCGACTGGGGATCTCCAATGCCGTCGCTGCCTCCGTTGCCGGCTGCCCCCGCCAATACCAGACCCTGGCTGAAGGCATAATTCACCGCGTCGCGCTCGGCGCTGTGCTGTCCGCCGTGACCGATGCTCAGGTTGATGACGGAGGCCCCCTGCGCCACTGCGTAGTTGATGGCCAGGATAGAGTCGCCGATCGATCCCACGCAGTTCTGCGCGGCTTCGCTCCAGGCCATCATCCGCAGATTCATGATCCGACAGTTCCAGGACATTCCCGCCACGCCGACGGCGTTGTTGGTGACCGCGGCGGCGATCCCCGCCACGTGGGTGCCGTGGTTGCAGCGGACATCGTCTCCAGGCTGGTTGTCACCATCGATGTAATCCCAACCAAGAATGTCATCAACCAAGCCGTTTCCGTCATCATCCAGACCGTTATCGATTTCATCGGGATTGGACCAGAAATTCGCCGCCAAATCCGGATGCACCAGTTGAATGCCACTGTCCACAATGGCAATCGCCACATCGCCGGAACCGTGCGCCACGTCCCAGGCTTGCACCGCCATCACTGTCTCCAGATGCCACTGGTCGCTCAACATGGGATCATTCGGCGTTTCCAATGGATACACCACGATGTCCAATTCGGCGTATTCCACCGCCGGCGACGCCTGCAGCGCCTCCATGGCCCCAAGGTAATCACTGCCTGGCGCGAACCTGAGCCGGTGAATTCGGGAGAGCTGGGATACCGCCGGCTCGGGAGACGACTCGACCCCGGGGAACAAGCTCTCGTCCACCTCGATTGCATATCGACTCAGTATCTGGTTCAAGACCGCATCGCCTGCCAGCAGCCTGTCACCCTCGTGCAGCAAGGGGATGGCGGTCTCGTCGAACTTGACGATAATACGATCGGGCCAGTGCTCGGAAGCGGACAATACCGCCACTGGCGGCAGGGAGATGCACAACAACGCGGCAACCACGGCGAACGATCTCATACACTATCCTCCATCAAAGATGCCAGCTCAGTGGCGATGAAACAGTCATTGAGCATCTTCCTATCAAACTGTCCGTGTGGTTGTCAAAAACGACGGCACTGTCTCAGCGTCCCGCCGGGATCGGCAGCTCAGTGAAGAGGGAGGAGAGGGGGTATTTCAGCGATGACATCATACGGCATGTATCCAAGATGACATACCAGCAACAACCGACTAGTTACCGTGCAAAAAGTGCAGACCGCATGATCTCGGCACTTCATGACTTCCATCCCTGGAAATGCAGAAAAAAACTGTGACAAATATCGGTAACTGACTAATTTATTTAATTTTTAATAATTTTCGCTCATTCGTTTCGGTCTCATCCTTCCCGCTTTGTGGCATCGGGATTACCGTTATTGTTTCATTATGTAACAGTCAAATCGCGATGCGGGCCATGACAGGCATACTCCATTCCTCGTTAATCTGTATATATTACGTGCATTGCTACATGAACTGGATACTTGTGTGACGATGTCATCTTTCTGCACGGAGGGCATGCGGTGTGTCTGGATGGCGGGAGAGGTCGGAAGGTGCGCTTAATCACCGGCCTGGTGGATTTGTGGTGTTTTACCGACAGTAAAACGCATTATTTGCGTTTTTCGTGTATGCACATATTGCATCTCGTGGCTCGTGCCGGATCATCCCACTCGCGCGCAACCAGGCCGAGCTGATCTTGATTTTCATTCTGTCCGCCGTCGTACTGATGTGCTTAATTGGCTGAAAGTAGAGCAAATTGAACCGTCCGTGGCGAGGCATCCGGGTTTTTTTCCTCTCGACGACATTTTTCTGGGAACAAACAGGCGGCAGAAATGTATGAAGCTGATGAAGATGGAAGAACTGGAACGAAGATTGCATCTTCATTAGCTGTTTGCATGTAAGATTAGAAAGGCTAAGCGATGAATGCAGATCGGCTACGAGAGGCAAGGGAGACGGCGAATCAGTATAATCCCGCCATAAAATCCCACCTAAACAATCCCACCAAAGCATTGCGGTGGACCGCCTCGGCGGTCATGCCGTCCCGCCATCATAATGACATGACCACGGTCATGTCCATTTCAGAGGACATCCCGTCTCCAATCTCTTAGCAGCCTTTCAGATAGTAAAAGTCCGGAGGAAACTTCGGACTTTTTTTTGCATGAACCGGAATCATTTTCGGTTGTTCCCGATGCCCACATTCCGCTCGCTTGTCTTCCACGGCCGCCGGTCATGGTGTATTCTCAAATCTCCGGCAAATTCACGGGAGCGATCCATGGATAGTGTATTCACATTTACCGGTGAACGAGTGATTTTCATCGCGGATGCGCATCTGCATCCCGATGATCAGGATCGTACCGCCCGGTTCCTGACCATGCTGCGGCGGGAAGCTGAGACGGCCGATGTTGTGGTCATACTCGGCGACTTGTTCGAGTTCTGGTTCGAATACCGGAGGGCTGGTTTCCTGTGCTTTTTCGATGTTCTCTACGAATTGCATCGCCTCCATCGCGCCGGAAAGGTACTGATCTACCTCTCCGGCAATCATGATTTTCTTCTCGGCGCATTTATCCGCCGGAGCATCGGATGTCAGGTCTTCGATGCTCCCATCGCAGTCACAATGGATGACCGCAGCATCTACCTGGCTCATGGCGATCAGATCAATCCGCATGATTACGGGTACCGGTTACTCCGCAGGCTGACCAGGCATCCCGCCACCCAGTGGTTGTTCAGGCTGATACACCCCGATCTGGGCTGGCGGCTGGCGGCCCGGGTTGCCGTCACCAGCCGGAGCGTGCAGAAGAAAAAATCGATGGTGCCGGAAAACATCTATGCCGCCTTCCTTGATGCCCGTCTCGAAGATGGTTTTGCCGCGGTGGTGCACGGACATTTCCATGATTTCGGCGAACGCGTGCATCAGCGAGATGGGAGGACGCTGTCAGTCATCACCGCCGGCGATTGGATCGAACATTTTTCCTGGGTACGTTACGCGGACGGACGGTTTTCGCTGCACCGAGAGAGGGAAGATGGCGGCGACTCCCCGCGTATTGGAACGACCAATGTCAATTGACCGCGCCGCCGGCGATTCGAACGAACGTTCCTCTCATCCACCAGCCTCCGTCCACGGCGCCGGTCAGTCTCCTGCAAGGGAGCTCGGAACTACCGCCCGTCAGTTCAAGGAAGCGTTTCTTGATATCGTTTTTCCACGCTCTTGTGCGGTGTGTGGCGAGCGTGATCCCCAGCGGCTCAAAGGTCATATCTGTCATGACTGCAGGGCTGAATTGCAGAGGCTGACCAGGCCGTGGTGCACCATTTGCGGCATGGAGTTCGGCGCAGATTTCGAACCATCCGATCTCCCCCGATGCGGGCGCTGTATCCAGGAAACGTTTTCATTCCACCATGCCAGGTCGGTATATCGCTATGAACCGGAAGGAGTGATCAGTGAATTGATCCTGGGTTTCAAACATGGCGGACGTGTCGAACTGGCCGCTGATCTGGGTGACTTGATGGCAGCCGCGTTACCCGACTGTTATCCTTCCGTCGCATGGGAGGGATTGGTGCCGGTTCCCCTCCACCGGCGCCGCCTGCACTCGCGCGGCTACAACCAGTCCTTCCTGCTGACCACCGCGCTGGCTCGCCGGCTGTGCCTGCCGGTTATCACCGCCCAGCTCATCCGGGTGAAATCAACACCGCCGCAGAAGGGCAGCAGGAAGCAGCGGCGCGACAACGTCGCTGGCGCGTTCCGTGTTCGCGATCCCCATTCCTTCGCAGGCAAGAACCTGCTGCTCATCGATGATGTCATGACCACCGGCGCCACCATCGATCGTTGCGCTGCCGTGCTGTGCCGGGCAGGCGCCGCCCGGGTGGATGTGTATACACTGGCGCGGGTTCCCTTTCTGTGAATAATCTGCGCACAAGGATGCCTGGTGGGAAAATTCGTTACATCAAATCACCTTGGAACGTCTGTGTGGCTGTCCCCCGCATCTTCTCCCGCTACACCACCAACTCTTTGAATAATAAATTAAAATAGCTGATAAACAGAGATGCTTCTGGTTCTGCTGATCGTTTTTTTCTCTTGGTATGATTCTTGGATCTCCTTTCTGAGACGACCTTACGACACTCACAAGCGCGGAGGTGCAGAATTGTACTACAGATGCGTATTGGAACGTGGGCACGTCGGCGCAGGAAAAAGCGTCACCACCATCTGGTTCGAACGAGCCATGGACATGTCCAGCCTGCTGGAACGGCTACGCCGGTTGCCGCGCCTCAAGGGAAAATCGCGGTTGTTGGGGGTACATCGGATCGATCCCATTAGTGCCGCGGAATACCAGGCGGGATTGCTTCGCAAGCGGAGCGGCATGTTGATCTGACATATCTTCGAACCTGTCCGTCCAGTCCGTGAGTCGGTCACATCGAATCCGCAGGGTTTCAGATCCCCCCATGTGCCATGCGGAGTCCCTTACTCCCATGCCATTCCGTCGTGATCGATCAGGGTTGAATAAGGTGTACAGTTGGCTTGACACCCGGTTTACACGACGTGGTTCTCCGTCCGTCAAAAGCATTTAACATATTGATAAATAAAGGAACACTTATGTGTGCAATGCTGGCCGTGTATTTGCACTATCGAAGGCGGTTCACATCCGGAAAGGAGGTGCCCGGTGATCGGAAGAGCGGCCAGTGCTGCATTGCAGGGAGTGGAGGCATACGAAGTGAATGTGGAGGTGTTCGTCGATGACGGTAAGAACGCCTTCGCCACAGTTGGTTTACCCGATACCGCCATCAAGGAGAGCCGGGATCGCATACAGTCGGCCATGCAGAACTGTGGATTCGGAGTGCCGGGTGGGCGGATCATCGCAAGCCTTGCACCCGCAGACATCAAGAAGGAGGGTTCGTCGTTCGATCTGCCCATTGCCATCGGATTGTTGGTATTTATGAAATACATGAAGCAGGAATGGATCGACGACGTGGTGATCATGGGTGAGCTGAGTCTGGACGGCCGGGTTCGACCCATACGGGGAGCGCTGTCGGCGGCGGTGATGACCAGGGACATGGGGAAGAAGCGGATGATTCTGCCGCGCAGCAACGCGTTGGAGGCGGCGATCGTGGAAGGGATCGACGTGTATGGGGTGGAAAGCCTGCCGGAATGCATGGAATTCTTCGCCGGTCGCAAGCAATTGGAGCCGGTGAGGGTGGATGCCGCGCAATTCTTCGAGCAGCAGCCGGGAGCAGCGCCGGATATCAACGAGGTGAAGGGGCAGGAGCATGCGAAACGTGCCCTGGAGATCGCTGCCGCCGGGGGGCATAACATACTCATGGTGGGTCCGCCTGGATCCGGCAAGACCATGCTTGCCCGTCGGCTCGCAGGGATCCTGCCGATCATGACCCTGGCGGAATCAGTGGAGACCACAAAAGTGCACAGTGTGGCCGGGATGTTGCCGGCGGGGCAGGGGCTCATCACCCAGCGTCCGTTTCGAGCCCCCCATCACACCATTTCCGATGCCGGGTTGATTGGTGGAGGGACATATCCATTACCAGGGGAAGTGAGTCTTGCCCACAACGGGGTGTTGTTTCTGGATGAGTTGCCGGAATTTCGGCGGAACGTCCTGGAGGTGATGCGGCAACCACTCGAGAACGGCGCGGTGACGATCGCCCGTGCCTTGATGACGGTCACCTATCCGGCGCGCTTCATGCTGGTGGCTGCCATGAATCCTTGTCCGTGCGGTTATCGAGGTTCCAATATGTACTCGTGCCGGTGTAGTGAATTCGAGATTCAGCGGTATCTATCGAGAATATCGGGACCTTTGATGGACAGGATTGACATGCACCTGGAGGTGCGCGGTCTGAATTGGAACCAGATGAAACAGCCGCCACGGGGTGAATCATCCGCGACCATCAGGCGGCGGGTTGATCAGGCTCGTGGGGTGCAACTGGCGCGATTCGCCGGTACCGGTATTCATTGCAATGCACGGATGGGGCCGCGCCTGATCCAGCGTCACTGCGCGTTGTCCGATGAAGGCGTCAGCCGCCTGGAGCAGGCGGTAAAGCGGCACAAGATGTCCGCCCGTGCGTATGACCGTATCCTGAAGCTGGCGCGGACCATAGCCGACATCGAAGGTGTCGAGGCGGTGGCCACGCATCACCTGGCGGAAGCCATCGGCTACCGCAGCATGGATCGCCTGCGGCTGGATAGCGCCGGTCGCGATGGGGAGGATGACGATCGGTGGCAGGGAATCATGAGAAAGGGGGGAGCCGTGGCTCCCCCCTGAGATTACGCCTGATAGCATCAGCCGAAGATGATGGCCTTTGTAGGGCAGAAGATGGCGCACATGGGCTGTCCGTCGCAGAGATCGCATTTCAGGATGCCGCCGTCATCCGGATCCACGGTGATATTGCCGAAGGGGCAGGCGGCGGCGCACGCCTTACATCGAATACATCGTTCCTTAATGTATTCCACCAGGCCGTTTTGTTCATTCAACACCAGCGCACCCACCGGGCAGGCCTTCACACAGGCCGCTTCGACACATTGCAGGCAGAGGATCGGTACATGGATCTGGTTCTCGCCGATGGAAATGGTATGGACGCGCGACTTGTCCAGTCGAAACTGCTGGTGATGTCCGTAGGCACAGGCCAGTTCGCAGTTCCGACAATTGATGCACTTGTGGGGGTAGATGCGCAGCCGCTTCATTGAACCTCCTCCAGATCCTTCTGCCATTCGGCCAGCTCACGGAACACTCCGGCCGTCCTGGCGCGTTTGCACACGTCGCAGGTGGTGAAGTAGCTCCGCTCCAACCCGGATCGCCGCACCTCATACTCCAACTGTTCCTCGGTGATGAAGGCGCGCCCGCATTCTTCGCAGGCAACCAGTTTGAAAGATCGGTTCCAGATGGTGCGGACAGCGCCGTCGTCAGTGAAGGGGATGTTGCCGGTGGGGCAGATATGCGCACAGGCAAGGCAACCAATGCAGGCCTCGCTCAATTCACCGAAGGGAGTGGCGATTTCCTTGCGATAGCCACGCTGGACGGTGCTGATGGCGTTGATGCCCATCTCCTCGCAGATACGGACGCACATGCCGCACATGATGCACTTGTCGCGATCCACATCCGGCGTATAGGTGGTCTTGTACACCCCGTATTCCCTGGCCAGTTCGCGGATTTTTTCAGATTGGGGAGCCCGGGCAAGCAGCAGGTCGAGGATGGTGCGGCGGACGCGCATGACTTTTTCCGATCTGGTTTCCACAATCAGGCCTTCTTCAACCGGATACAAGCAGGAGATGACCAGTTTCGACCATCCGTCCCACTGTGGTTTGGTGATTTCCACAAGGCATAACCGGCAGCCCCCCCATGCCTCAAGTGCTTCGTGGGAGCAGAGGGCCGGAATGTCGATCCGATGTCGCTTGGCAACCGCCAGAAGCATTTCTCCTGGCTGGGCGGTGATTGTCCTGCCGTCTATCGTCAATGTCACATCCATGGTCTCACCTCAGTTTATGGCCACTGCATCGAAGGTGCACACGTCATAGCATGCGCCGCACTTGATGCATCTGGTCTGATCGATGGTGTGTTGATTTTTCGGTTCGCCGGCTATGCAGGTCACGGGGCAGACCCGATTGCAGGCGTGGCAGCCCGTGCATGCCTCGGTGATGGTGAAGGTGGTGAGGGCCGGGCAGACTCCGGCGGGGCACTGCCTGCCCTGAATATGAGCGATATACTCATTCTTGAAGTAACGCAGGGTACTGTCCACCGGATTGGTCGCAGTGGTGCCGAGGGCACACAGGGAACCGGCCCGGATGGTCTCGCTCAGAACCTCTATTCTGTCCAGATCAGCCATTTCACCTCGACCTTCAATGATACGATCGAGGATTTCCAGCAGCCGCCGCAAGCCCTCCCGGCACGGCACGCACTTACCGCACGACTCCTCGACCAGGAACCTGGTGAAGAACCTGGCCACATCCACCATGCAGGTGCGTGAATCCATGACGATCATGCCACCAGACCCCATCATCGAACCGGCATCGGTCAGGCTGTCGAAATCGACCGGCAGATCCAACTGAGTAGCGGGCAGGCAGCCGCCGGAGGGGCCACCGGTCTGTACCGCTTTCAATGGTCGATCCTTGAGAATACCTCCACCGATATCGAAAATGATTTCCCTCAGGGTGGTGCCCATGGGAACTTCAACGAGTCCGGTGTTCTTGACCTTCCCGACCAGACTGAAGACCTTGGAGCCTTTGCTGCCGTTGGTGCCGACCGATGCGAACCAATCGGGTCCGCGATCCATGATGAGCGGCACATTGGCCCAGGTTTCCACGTTGTTGAGCACGGTCGGCTTGTCATACAGGCCCTTGACGACGGAGTGTACATACTTGGCGCGGGGTTCGCCCACCTTCCCTTCAAGCGATCTCATGAGGGCGCTGGATTCTCCACAGACAAAAGCGCCGCCTCCGAGGTTGATTTGAATATCGAAGTCGAATCCGGTGCCCAGGATATTGTTACCCAGCAGGCCGGCCTCGCGCGACTGGGCCAGCGCTTTGCTCAGGTGTTCCACCGCCAGCGGATACT
>JAFGDC010000293.1 GCA_016932295.1 candidate division CSSED10-310 bacterium | reverse complement strand
GTGAACGCAACCTGGATGGACAGTTGACCAACTTCCTCACCTCGCGCCAGCCACTGCGTGTCGGCCGTCCGCCTCTGAACACACCGGCCGTGCGTTTGATCCAGGTCACCCCGCGACATGACGAGCTGGTGGCGGGTGCCTTTTCAGCGCGCCTCCGGGAACATGGCATAGAGGATTTTCTGGCTCACGGCGAGAATCTCAGCGAGAACTGGATGCGCGAATTCTACCAGCGCATGTTCAGGTACCTGCGCAGTTATGAATCGGTACCAAGAGAATTCGAACTGGTCGACCTGGTCTTCGAGTTGCTGGTCAGCGCCACCTGTTATGCGCAACTCAAGCGCCATCGCATGATGACCATTGTACCGGGGCGGTATGACACGACGCTGGGCTATACGATCCCAGACTCGATCGTGCAGGTCGGTCGCAAGGACATGTTCGAAACGGTCATGGAACGTACCAGGCGCACCTATGAGCGGATCAGTGAACTGGAGCCGAGGGCCGCGACGTATCTCCTCACCAATGCGCACCGGCGGCGCGTGCTGGTGAAGATGAACGCGAGGCAGGTATACCATTTCGCCCGCCTGCGGGAGGACAAGCACGCACAGTGGGACATCCGCGATATCGCCGGACGCATGTGCGCCATCGCCCGAACCCTCATGCCCCACATCACGCTCATGTTGTGCGGCAAGCATGTCTTCCCGGAACTGCGGGATGCAGTGTACGGGATGGATAAGGAAGGTGTCGAGTAACCGTCACCCTCGTGGTGCGTTCACTCGGCCGCGCCGGCCGAATTGCTGGCTTGTCGGTCCACCTCGAAAATCTCCGTCTGACCGCTGCTGAAGATCCGTTTCGTCGGGAGGCGTGGATCCGGTTCAGCCACCAACATTTCTGTCCTCGAATAGAGAATATAACGGATGCCATAGCGATCCAGGAGCCGTTCCTTCCACTGAAGCGTCGTCAGTGGATCGATGAATCGGGCGAACTCTCTTTCCTTTCTGCCCCGTTCTGGCGTGGTACCCCAGTGCCCAAGGAAGGAGTTCTGCAGGGAGACGAATCCCACTTTGTTGCCCAGGTTCCGATTGACCAGCACGTTGCCTGGAGCGCAACGGCCCAGATACTCGAGGGCAGCCATCTCGTCGCGGCTTGCGTACAGGCTGGTGGGCCATACATCTCCAACGGTCTGGCGGCATATCTGCACCAGGGAAAAGGACTGGATGGCGGCGAAGTAGAGACCGCATATGACCAGCACGGCGGTGCGGATTCGGCGGCGTGGCAGGACGAGCGGGATTCCCGCGGCGGCGGCGATAACCAGCGGCAGGTGGATGGTGTGCTGGAACAGAAGTCCGGTCAGGATGCGCAGGTTGCTGGTGATGACTCCCACCAGCAACCAGCCGGCTACCAGGAGTCCGGCGGTGGAGCGGCGGCGCGCCCAGTGGACCAGGGCGGCGGCGGCGGGCAGGATGAGCAGTCCGTAGCGGATGGGGTAGTTGATGAATGGTTCACGCGCGCTCACCTGGTAACAACTGATGATATGCGCCACCACGGGATCGCGTCGCATCCAGAGGATGAACGATCCAATGACCAGTGCAGGCACGGCATGGGGCAGGAAGAAGCGGAGGTAGTCGCTTCGGGAATGCCGCTGCGCCGCCGGCGTAACGAGCAGCGCCAGGGGCAGAAGGCCGAAGCTGCAATAGGCGACGATGGCGGTGTTGGGATGGACCGCCCAGAGAGCGGCAAACAGGAAGCATGAAGTGATCGTGCGGGCGATGGTGACGCCACGGCGATGGGTGTCCAGGACCTGCGCCAGGAACAGGAGCAACAGCGCCATGGCCAGCACCTTCAAGGGATTGTGATGGAGGTGAAAGGTGGAGAAACCGTCCATCCAGAAATTCTTCAGACGGGGAATGACCAGCAACGGCGCGAGGAGATAATCGAGGCCGGTGGACACCGTTGCCAGCCAGAGGACGCGGGTGGCCATGATGGGGTCATCCGGGAAGGCGCGCTGCATGAAGTAGACGAGGCTCAGGAAGAGCAGGGGGCTGGCGGTGAAGCGGAAGAGCAGCCACATGGTCGCCGATGACTGACCCAGCAATGCGGCGGCGCGGCCGAGACCCCAAAAGACGATGGCCAGTATCCTGGGATCCTGAGGTCCCAGAGCCGAATGATCAAGAAAGAGGAACCGGTGCTCACGCCGGGCCTGCTCCATGAAGCTGCCATAGCGGTGGTAATCGTCGGATCTGATGAAGCCGAGGAAGACCTTGTTGTCTCTGGCGGCCGATCGATACCCGGCTAGGGGGGGCAGGGTGAACAACGCCGCCGAGATGAGTCCCGCCATCAAGGCCCATATGTAGTGCCGTCTCGCGCGCATCACGAATCCTTCCTATGCGGATTAGCGACTTTACCCAGTTTGGAGAACTGATGCAATGCCGCGATCCCCAATCCGCCGCCAGATTCAGTATCTGACTGAATACGCGGAACAGCCCCGGTATTCCTGTCGACACGATGGCAGGAGATGCCGCCGCCGGGTGCCGGCTGTCAGGTCGTGTTGAATACACCATTCGAAGCGGCCGTTGACCATCCCAGGGAATGCAAGCGGGGATTGGGGGATTGCGGGATAAGCGCGTGGCGCTGGCAGAAGAAGCGCGTGGCGCCAGCCGCGCACGACGGGACCCGCCGCCGCACTTCGTGGGCTTGTGAGCGAATCTTCTTGCC
>JAFGDC010000292.1 GCA_016932295.1 candidate division CSSED10-310 bacterium | reverse complement strand
TTCTACATGTTCCGCCTGGTGTTCATGACCTTTTTCGGTACACACAGGATGGGCGCCAAACGGTTCGGCACCTTCATCGAGTCGCCCCGCGCCATGGTGGCGCCGCTCACCATCCTGGCGATGTTGGCCGCGGTCGGCGGCTTCATGAACATCCCCATCCTCCATGGCGGGCAGTTCTTCCATCACTTCCTGGAGCCGGTGTTCGCCGATTCCGCGCATGTGCTCGAACATCATGCCGAACATCACTCAGTAGGCCTGGAACTGATGATGATGGGAATTTCGGTATTGATCGCGGTGATCGGTATCACCATCGCCTACTTTTTCTATATCAGGAGAACGGATATTCCGGTCGCACTGGCGCAACGCTTCGCGGGCATCCATGCGACCTTGCTGAACAAGTACTGGATAGACGAAATGTATAACACGGTGTTCGTGAACGGCACGAAGACGCTGGGCAATGTATTGTGGCGCTTCGACCATTGGGTGGTGGACGGAATCGTCAACAGTGTCGCCTTCCTCACCAGGCTGGTGTCACGTTTGTCCATGCTCTTCGATGGCGGGGTGGTGGACGGCCTGGTGAACGGCGCCGCCGCCCTGGTGGATGCGATGGCCGCGGTGCTGCGCCGGGTGCAGACCGGCTATGTGCAGAATTATGGACTCGTCTTCGTACTGGGAGCCTTCATACTGTTGATCCTGGCATTCCTGTAGGGGAAGCCGGACAACAAGGAGTGCGCTATGCCGCCGATTGTCAACGCTGCGGAACAGATTGGATTTCCGATCCTCACGGTGATCACCTTCCTGCCGGTGCTGGGCGCCATCATCATGATGTTCGTCAACAAGGCCAATGAACGGTTCCACATGGTGTTCGCCATCCTGGTCACGGCCGTCACCTTCCTCGTCTCCCTGCCCATCGCCGTCTCCTTCGACACCACTTCAGCCGGCTTTCAGTTCGTGGAACATGCCGCCTGGGTGCCCTCTTTGGGTATCTCATACCACGTGGGAATCGACGGCATCAGCATCCTGCTCATTCTGCTCACCACCCTGCTCAGCCTCATCGCCGTCCTCTCGTCATGGTCCGCCATCCAGTTGCGTGTCAAGGAATACTACATCTTCATGCTCCTGCTCGAGACCGGCATGCTGGGTGTCTTCATTTCCCTGGACATGTTCCTCTTCTACGTGTTCTGGGAAGTCATGCTGGTTCCCATGTACTTCCTTATCGGCGTCTGGGGCGGTCCCCGCAAGCTTTATGCCGCCATCAAGTTCTTTCTTTACACCCTGGCCGGCAGCCTGCTCATGCTGGTGGCCATCCTCGCCCTCTATTTCTACAATTACGGACAAACCGGGGTGTATACGTTCGATGCCCTGCAACTGTTACAGGTGGCGCTGCCTTTCGGGTTACAGCGCTGGCTGTTTCTGGCATTTTTCGTGGCCTTCGCCATCAAGGTGCCGATGTTTCCCTTCCATACCTGGCTGCCCGATGCACACGTGGAGGCACCCACGGCCGGCAGCGTCATCCTTGCCGGTGTTCTGCTGAAAATGGGGACCTATGGATTCCTGCGTTTCAGCATCCCGCTGTTCCCGGATGCCGCCCTTGATGCCAGGATGTGGGTACTTGTCCTGTCCATCATCGGCATTGTGTACGGCGCCCTGGTGGCCATGATGCAGCCGGACATGAAGAAGCTGGTGGCCTATTCCAGCGTCAGCCATCTCGGATTCTGCATGCTCGGCATTTTCGCCCTGACGCCGGAGGGGCTCACCGGAGGCATCCTGCAGATGATCAACCACGGTCTCTCCACCGGCGCATTGTTCCTCATCGTCGGCCTGATTTATGAACGACGGCACACCAGAATGATCAGCGAATTCGGCGGCATCTCCCGCATCATGCCGGTGTACGCCACATTCTTCGCCATCACCACCCTGTCCTCCATCGGCCTGCCCGGTCTGAACGGCTTCTGGGGGGAGTTCCTCATCCTCATGGGCGCATTCAGGTTCAGCAAGGTATTGGCCATTATCGCGACCTCCGGGATCGTTCTGGGCGCCGCCTACATGCTCTGGATGTTCCAGCGCGTCATGTTCGGCAAGGTGGACAAGCCGGAAAACCAACAATTGAAGGATCTGAACGCCCGTGAGGTGATCACCCTGGTGCCCATCGTCCTGCTCATGTTCTGGATCGGACTCTATCCCAAGTTCTGGCTGGACTATCTCACACCCACGGTGGATCGTATGCTGGACGAGGTGAACCGGAAGACGGCGGTGCACCTGCGGATGGATGCACCAGCGCCGACAGCGCCGATTCCCGGGCTGCCGCCGGCAGCCGATATGCCTCCGGCGGATCGACTGCCGGCGCTGGAGGATTGAGACCCGATGGACGCACTGTTGATCCCGGATTTCGATTACCTGGCCGCGGTCCCCATCGCACTGCCCGCCATATTCGCGCTGCTGGTATTGATCTGGGATCTGGTCATGGGCAGCCGCGAGGAAAACGAACTCTACTATCTGACCTTCTCCGGTCTCGCCATCACCGGCTTGACGCTGCTCCTCATGTATGACCGCGATGTCCCGCCGCTCGGGCGCTTCCTCTGCATCGACCGCTTCGCCATTGTCGCCGGGCTGATCTGTATTCTGGCCGGGGTGCTGACCCTCCTCATCGCCGCGGAGTATCTCAAGCGGGAAGGACTGGCGGTGGCCGAGTTCCTGGCGCTCCTCCTGCTCTCCACCAGCGGCATGCTGGTGCTGGCTTCGGCGACGGAACTGGTCACCCTGTTCGTGGGACTCGAACTGATGGCGCTGCCGGTGTATCTGCTCACCGCCTATCACTTCAAGCGATACCTCTCCACCGAGGCGGGCATGAAGTACTTCCTGCTGGGTATCATGTCCACCGCGTTTCTGCTCATGAGCCTGTCCCTGATGTATGGGATGACCGGCTCCACCGATGTGTCCGTGATCATCCACGAAATCGAACGAACCGGGCTCATCAGCAGCCCCGCCCTGGCGCTGGCCGCGGTGTTGTTCCTGGTAGCGTTCAGCTTCAAGGTTTCGGTCTTTCCATTCCACATCTGGACGCCGGATGCCTACCAGGGCGCGCCGTCGCCGGTCACCGCCTTCATGTCGGTGGCGCCGAAAACCGCCGCGCTGGCCGCCATGATCAGGATACTGGTGACCGTCCTGCCCGGCATCTCCGACCTGTGGATTCTTCTGCTTTCCATCATGGCGGCATGCACCATGGTATTCGGCAACGTCGTCGCCGTGGTTCAGGACAATCTCAAACGCCTGCTGGCCTACTCGACAATCGCCCATGCCGGTTACCTGATGATCGGGCTGGTCGCCTATTCGACTACTCCCGACCTGGACGGGCTTCCCGACGGGATCAGCGCCATACTGTTCTATATGTTCGCCTATGCCTTCGCCAACATCGGCGCCTTCGCCGTCATCATCCTCATGGGCCGGGAGGGCCAGACCGGCAGCAAGATAGAGGACTACGACGGACTGGGCACCAGGCATCCGTTCGCCGCCGCCGCCATGACCCTGTTCATGCTGTCTCTCACCGGCATTCCCATCACCGCCGGATTCGTCGGCAAGGTCTATCTCTTCGGGGCCGCCATCAAGGCCGGGCCGCCGCTGCTGTGGCTCGCCGTCGTCGGCATTCTCACCAGTGTCATCTCGTTGTTCTATTATATGAAAATAGTGCTGCGGATGTATGCTTCCGAACCACGGGAAACCACCCCACTCATCGCCGGCGGCGCTCTTCTCACCGCCATCGCCGTGTGCGCCGGCGGGGTCATCCTCCTGGGTATCTTCCCCAACATCATCCTGAACATGGCCAGGGAATCCGTCCGGCTGCTGATGCTGTAGAACCACGCCCGTTCGTCGATCCGGCGTTCACCCTTGTAAGCCTGCCAGTTACCCGTGCGGAACGTAGTATTCGATTGCCCACCCGAAGGGCTTTTAGTATGTTCATCTCATCCAGGATAACGAATGGTTATCGATCCATCATTTCATCCAATGGAGGGTGTAGTGAAAGTATTCATACCGGCATTCATTCTCTCCCTTTTCATAGGCACGCGGGTTGCAGCCGTGGATGTCTCGATTGGATTGCACGGCGGCATGGTGTTCCTCGGACCCGGCGGGTATTTCGACGAGAGGGGCGTAAAAACCGATGCATTCTTCGGCCGCCTGACCATCGATCTTGGCCTGTGGCGCACCGGCGGCATCCAGCTCAGCGCCAGCCATGACCGGACCTATGAGGATTACTCGAACGGCGACGAATTGCGCAACATCGAAATCGGCCTGCTGCTCAGGCAACGGCTGTTAGGTAACGACCGGCTCGACATCTACGGCATCCTGGGGCCGACCCTCAATTTCATTGAGTATGATGATCCCATGGATTCCTCCGGCATGGAATTCAGCGGCGATGTCAGCCGCCTTGGCATCTGCGGTGGAATGGGAATGGCGGTTGCCTTGACCGATGCCCTTGACCTGGTGCTGGACGGTCGGATGAATTACTTCACCTTCAACCGGGCTGACACGGAATGGCACGGCACCGGGAAAATCGGCCTTGGTCTGGCATTGAACCTCGGTGAATTGACCGCGAATTGATACGTTGACCGTAACGGGCCGCCGGTTGTTGCCACCCGGCGGCTCACCCTGTAGAGTTGCGGCATGTCCCGGGATAGAACGCTCTCAGATGATCGCGGCATGGTGCGGGCCGGCATGGCGTTGTTTTTCGCCAACGCCGGCTTTGCCCTGTTGACCTTCATCCTCAATTTCATCGTGGCGCGCCGCCTCGGCCCTGCCGGTTACGGCGTGTTCGGAACGGTTACCGCGTTATTGTTCCTGTTCTCCGCGCTGTTCCCTTCCCTGGTAATGGCGGTGGCCCGGGTCGTGGCGGCCGACGGCGGCACTCCTCCGGGAACGCTCCGCGGCATTACGTACTGGAGCCTGGCCGCCGCGGCCATGCTGATTGCCCTGGCCGGCCCCCTGCAAGCATACCTGCGCCTGCCCCGGCGGGACCACCTCTACCTGGTGGCGGGATTTCTCTTCCTGTCCGCGCTGTTGTCAGCGCTCCGTGGTGTACTGGAAGGGTTGCAGCGGTTCTACATGCTGGCGCTCAACATCGCGGGGGAAGGCATATTCCGGCTCCTGACCGGCGGGGTGCTCCTGGTCCTGGGATATGAAATCGGCGGTGTCCTCCTCGCCTATCTCCTGGCTACCATTGGAGCCATCGGCCTGTTCCTGCCGGCTCGGTCTCGCGGCCTGACCGCCGCACCAGCCGTGGGCCGGCAGCGCCACGCCCTCGCCCGGTTCTTCCTCCCGGTCCTCCTCACCCACGTGCTCATCGAGCTGTTGACAAATCTCGACATGGTGATGATCCGGCATGGTCTTTCGGAAATGGCGACGGGACGCTACACCGTCCTCTTCACGGCGGGAAAATTCATGCTTTTCGGCGCCGGCGCCGCGGCCACCGTGATGTTTCCCAAGGTGGTGACGGCCGCCGCCGGCCGCCAGCGCACCGCCCCTGTCTTCCACCAGGGAATGCTGCTCACCCTGGGGCTCGGAGCCGGACTCACGGCGGGTGCCTGGTGGTTCGGCGCACCGGTGATCGGCGTGTTGTTCGGACCTGAATTCACCGGCGCGGCCCCCCTGCTCGCCCCCTATTGCCTGCTCATGACCTTGTTCTGCCTGGCCTTCTATGGCTTCAAGGTGATGCTCGCCATCGGACGCTATCGATTCCTGATCCTCCCGGCGGCGGCGGTGTTGATCGAGACACTGCTTCTCCGGGACGTCTCCAGCGGCCTGAGCGCCGCCATCACGCGGCTCTCCTGGCTGGCAGGCGGCATGACCGCGATAATCCTGGTCTGGACGGGTATCGCTGTGCACCGGCTCGATCATCCCGGTGCCCGTGAAGGAGCATGATATTCATGGTCGCGGTCATAATTGCCTGACGTCGATACCAACCGGCTTTCATCATGGTCCGCTCACCCGCTGTTTCCGTCCCGCTATTGAACCTTGGTGTATGGAAAGATAGGATGCGCGGTGTCGCCTGGTCGTGGACACTCGGATCATTCCGGACAGTGCTCCATGAACAAGGGCGGCAACGAGGTGGACAACGTGAAAACGAGCCGCGTGCTGATAGGGGTGGTCGTGTTGCTCCAGGTATGCGTTGCCGCGAATACCGCGCCAGCTCCACCGCAACCGAACTTCCTCGTTGTTTCGATCGATACGCTTCGCGCCGACCGCCTGGGTTGCTACGGTCGCCCGGTGCAGTACACGGCGGCCCTGGACCGGCTTGCCGCACAGGGTCTCCAGTTCCATCTGACCATCTCGCAATCAACCGCCACGTTGCCGTCCCACGCCTCCATTTTCACCTCCCGCTACGCTTCGCAACACAAGGCGGTATGGAAACAGTCCGAGGGAGTCAAACTCCGGGATTCGGAAATCACCCTCGCCGAATTGCTGTCAGCCGGCGGCTACACCACCGCAGCCTTCACCGATGGCGGGGAGATGACCGCTGGTTCGGGAATCGAGCAGGGATTCCAGGTGTACAACAACCGGCAGCGAGGCATTGCCGCCAT
>JAFGDC010000291.1 GCA_016932295.1 candidate division CSSED10-310 bacterium | reverse complement strand
CATCAACCCGCTGTTCAGCTTGACCGTTGTAACGGCCGGCACGATGTTGAGCACCTCCGCGATGTTGTACAGAGTCGGCACCTGCGGCAGCAACCCGCACCGCACTATCTGCTGTACCACGAGCTGCGCCTTGCCATAGCGGTCGGCATGTTCGCTGAACGCCCGAATGTAGTGCCCGGAAAGCCGCCACTCCTCTATAATCGCCCAATGGCTGGCGATTTCGAACAACAGCCGGCGGCATGTCGCCAGCAATGACAACTCCTGCTCCGTCAGTGCACCGAGTCCGGCCTTGTCCGTCATGACCGCCCGGCCTTCCCACAAGGCAACGATGTAGTCCATCCGGGCGGTTTCGGCGGTGTGCCACTCTTTCTGGAACGCCCTGAATTCCTTCTCGTAGTCACTGGACAGCCGCATGCATTGAATGATGTTAATTGAAAAAATTATATAGGCGGCGCCAAGGAAAACTTTGAATCCAAAAATCACTTTTTCTTGTCGCGACGTCAGGCGGCGACTTGAATAATACGACATCAGGGTGCTCCTTTCACCAGCGCCGGCGGCGCCTCCATCCGGCCATCAATCACGTTGTGCATCTCACTCTCTCCCTGACGTTCACATTTCACGCAATCAATTTACATGAAATGTCATCCACTCTTGCGGAGACGATTGCTCGTTCCGACCCGGTCGGATTTCGGACGATACCCATGGCATTCATTCGGTCATGGTAGTCTACATAAAAATGCCACGAATGCAACAGCTAACGCACCGCGAGATGGGCACGGCACTGCGCACCAATGTTCGATAATTCGGAATATTTTCATATTACGGACGTTCTACCGCGCCAAATGAGAGTGGATCGGTGATTCAGGGTCGAAAAGAATTAACACCCTGGCCTTCGTGTGGGATGAACCAATTCCAATGGTTATGATCCATCCCTCCCCGAATCCCGGAGGGATTGATGATTGGCATCCCCAGGTGAGACCAGGCGTCCCCGACGCCTGCGACGAACCCTGGGTAACCGTCTTCACCTTGAGTCATGAAGGGATTCAACATGACCGGAAAGAGAGTGTCCGCCATTCCCGCGTGCCCCTCTACAAGATTCTTTGCGTGATCTGGACGGAACACTATTCAATTCACTTATCTGGTATCTCCAAAAACAGACGCCCCGTTTTCCACGAGAAACTCCATCATGGATGTTTGACCCTGGTTCATTGCGGCATCGAATGGCGTGCGACCTTTATCATTAGTTGCCTCTATATTTGCACCAGAAGCAAGAAGTTGTTTGGCAACTGCAATGTGTCCGAAAGCCGCGGCGTCGTGGAGCGGTGTCCACCCTGACGGTTTGGCGCAATTAGGGTTTGCACCGGCTGATAGAATTGCCGCAGTCAATTGTTCGTTTCCTGATGAAGCAAAATGGTGAAGTAAATATCGCCCTTGTGCATCCTTTACATTTACTTCAGCGCCGGCTTCCAGCAACATACTCAAGATCGTGAGAGAGCCTCGCGTTTTTTCAGGATCCAAACTAAAAATTGGAGTATATCCCTTTATATTTTTTGAATTTGGATTTGCATGATGCGCTAACAATTCGGCAACGCAGTCAATGTTCGACTTACTCACAGCATAATATAAAGGTGTATCACCTTCATCGTCGCGAGAATCAACTTGTGCTCCAGCCCGCAACAACAGTTTTAAATTCGGAAGTCGCAATGATTCTGAAGGGGCTGCCGCACGATGAAGTGGTGTACATCCTTCGGCATCACGTAATTCCAACGCCGCTCCCTTAAGTATGAGAAACGCGGTTATTTCACTGTTCCCCAACAGGCCGGCAGCGATATGCAATGGCGTTTTGCCAGAATCATCTCGAGCATTGACATCCGGATGTTTGAATAAGCCGAATTGTGCTTTTACGGCGGTTATTCCACCTGTCATAACTGCTGCCCGAAGATCCATTACCATCCTCCTTTTTGCTATGTGAAATCTATAATGCCTTTAACACACGCAAGATACACATCTTAAAAAAAACGCAATTATCTATCTATTCAATTTAAATAAAACTCGGAGTCCAGTAAAAATACCTTTCACTAGAATCACCTGTATTGCCAGAAACAAAATTAAATCAGCCAAAACCCAATGTCTAAAATATCTGATTCACCTTTTCATGAAACCACGGCCACATCCGGGACATTTCTTCCCCTTGTATCCATGGTCCGAGCACCACCATCGACCACACTTGTCACATTGATAAAAGATTTTACCACTTTTATCCGTATTTTTACATCCCGAAGCCTCACATTTAATAGTTGCCATTACGACTCCTTTCTGAAAAGTTTTGCTAAAGGTACTATAAGAGAGTCATTTTGTCAACATAAAAAGGGATGTCGATCACTGAGATTTTCCACATATTACCCACTTATACCATATTTCTTGCGTTATTCGGTAACCCGCATCCAGATGGACCAGCATTCGAATACTCCGATCCCGACTCGGCGAATGTCGGATTTGCTGATGCGCCCTTGATGAAGGATGCGACTGACTGCGGCGGCGAAACACCAGGCACCCGGAACATTCGAACGGTTTTCATAAGGGAGCCAGGACATTGGAGAACTTCGGTACAGATGACCCGCATTCATGCATCTGAATGAAAGATCCCCCGCGTGACTCGTTGACGAGCAGTACATCAAGTGACATACTACTCAATCAACGACCAATGAAACAGGGAAGGAACGTCGGATCGGATGAGCCAAACACACTCTGACAACTACCCGGAACAGATCAAAAACCTGCGCAACAAGCTGAAACTCACACAAGTCGAATTCGCCGAACGACTGGGCGTCTCGTTTCCCACCGTCAATCGCTGGGAAAACGGAAAATCAAATCCGTCACCCCTTTCATGGCAGCGTATCCTGGAATTGAGCAACGAATTCGATACCACCCGGCAGACTGACCGCGACCCCATTCGCGATGCAGCAGATACCGCTCCTCCCATGCTGGATTTCACCGCCGAACCGGACATCGTCCGCACCATCGTCGAGGGCGAACGACTGTCCTTCGGGCACCTGGCCAACCCGATCTTCGCCACCGAAATTTCCCGCATCGATCCGCTACCGCACCAGCGCATCGCCGTCTACGACCGCATGCTCACACACCCGCGCCTGCGATACCTGCTCGCCGACGACGCCGGCGCCGGCAAGACCATCATGACCGGCCTGTACATCCGTGAAATGCTCTCCAGGCGACTCCTCTCACGCATCCTGATCGTCCCGCCGGCGGGCCTGGTCGGCAACTGGCAGGAGGAACTCCTCATCCTCTTCAACCTGCGCTTCACCGTCGCTTCCGGTTCTGACGCGCGCAAGGGCAACCCGTTCACCGGTCCGGACAGCGACCGACTCATCGTCAGCGTTGATACCTTGGCCGGCGAACGAGTTTTCTCAAGACTACAGGAGGATGCTGTCGAACCCTACGACCTGGTGGTGTTCGACGAGGCCCACAAGCTCTCCTGCGACCGTGGCAACGACTACCGCATCCGCAAAACGGCGCGATACAAGCTCGCCGAAGCAATCGCGGGCGCGGCGCCTGGTGATGCGACCTTGAGTGTGCCATGGTGCGCTCATCACCTGCTTCTGCTTACCGCCACCCCCCACATGGGGAAGGACTATCCCTACTATGCTCTCTGGCGACTACTCGAACCCACTATCCTGACCACCATCGAAGCGTTCGAAAACTTCCCACCCGACAAACGCCGCGACCATTTCATCCGCCGCACCAAGGAGGAAATGGTCCACCTGGACGGCCGGCCACTCTATCCCTCCAGGAAATGCGACACCCTCGGCTACGACCTCACCACCGGCGCTATCAGCGAACAACGCCTGTACGAAGCGACCACCGACTACCTGCTGCATGTCTACAACAAAGCCAAAATCCTGAATCAGTCCGCCGCCCGCCTCGCCATGGGAGTCTTCCAGCGCCGGCTCGCCAGTTCCACCTACGCCCTGCTGTGCTCTTTCCAGCGACGCATAGGCAAGCTCGACCAAATCATCGACGATATCATGACCGGGCGGATAACCATCGAAGAACTGCTTACCCGGCAACTCAGCCTCAGGGACGACGATGATCCCTTCGAATCCAAAGGCGCCGACGAGGAATCCACCGACGGCGACATGGAGGAAAACGAGGCGGCCGAGGATAACCTTCTACAGGGCGTGATCGCGGAATCGCTCGTCGAACTCGTCGCGGAGAGGGAACAGGTCATCGCTCTTCGTGACCTCGCCCGTCAGGTCTACGAAGGCGGCATGGAATCAAAATTCGACAAACTCCGCGAGGTGCTGACGGCCAGCAGGTTCGCCAATGAGAAAGTCCTGATCTTCACCGAACATCGGGACACCATGAATTTCCTGGTGCGTCGATTCGAGGGGCTTGGGTTTGCCGGTCAACTTGCACACATCCACGGCGGCATGCACTACACGGATCGCCGGCTGCAGATTGAAAAGTTCCGTAAGACGAAAGAACAAGACGGCGCACGCCTGATGGTCTGCACCGATGCCGCCGCCGAGGGCGTCAACCTGCAATTCTGCTGGATCATGGTCAATTACGACATTCCCTGGAATCCGGCGCGACTGGAACAGCGCATGGGCCGCATCCACCGCTACGGCCAGAAACATGACCCGGTCTGCATTGTCAATCTCGTGGCGCCCGCCACCCGTGAAGGCCGGGTGCTCAAGACACTGCTGGAAAAACTGGAAAAAATCAGGGCGCAGCTCAATTCCGAGAAAGTTTTCGACAGTATCGGCAGGGTCTTCATGGGAGTCTCCATCAAGCACTACATGGAACGCGCCTTGCTGGAAGACAGCTCCGCGGTGGCCGGAGAGCTGGACTGCACCCTGACCAAGGAGCAGGTACTAGCCATCGAACAACGAGAACGATGTCTGTATGGTGAAGGCGGCGACGTGAAGAAAGAGCTGCCGCGCCTGCGCGAGGCAGATGCACACGACACCTTCTTCAGGTTGCTTCCGGGATTTGTGCGATCGTTCATCGAGGCCGCCGCCCGGCACGTCGGCATGGATGTGGTGAGTCACCCGGATGACTGTTTCGATCTGGTTCCAGCCAGGGATGGAGCTGTCGATCCGCTGCCTGAAACCCTCGACGTCTGCATTCCTGGCGCACCGCGCCTCATGTCCGTGCAACGTCCCAAGGACCGTGACGGGTGCATCTGGATGCATCCCGGCGAACCGGTTTATGAACGATTTCATGACCTGGTCAGGCAAGAGCTGGGCGACAGCGCGTTGCACGGCGCGATCTTCGTCGATCCCACGGCCGAAAAACCTTACCTGTTCCACCTGGCGCGACTCGAGGTGGTGCGATCCGCCGATCCCGATATCGCCGAGCTGGCTCATGAGGAACTCCTGGACTGCCGCCTCGTCGGCATCAGGCAAAGCGAGGGATCGGACATAGCAGAATGTCCCCTGGAACATCTGCTGCTTCTGCGCGGCGGAGTAGGACTACCGGCTCAGGCCCAGCGTCTCGCCGCCAAGGCCGCCGGGTTGCGTGACCAGGCCATGGCGTATCTCATGGAGAGCGTTTGTCGCACGCTGGTCACTGAGCGCCGCGATCGAATGATGACGGGGCTGGTTGAACGGGAATCATTCGTGGCGAGAGGCTTCGATTACAAAGAAGCCGAACTGGCGACGGCGCGGTCAAAGCTCGGCACAAGGGCGCGGGCGGGAAACACCGGGGCGGCGGCTGAACTGTCTCGTATAAAATCCCAGCAAAAAGATCTTTCAACGCGCCGTGACCAGGTGTTACAGACGATCAGGCGGGAACCGGAATTGATCGCTCCCGGTGCTGTCGTGTTTATCGCCCATGCCCTGGTGGTTCCATCCAGCGACCCGTCGGATCTGGAACAGCTCGAAACCAGCGTGGAGTGGATCGCCATGAATCTTGCCAAGGCCCGCGAGGAAGACAAGGGCGCCACCGTGCATCTGGTCCACACGCCGAAACTGGCGCGGGAAGCAGGGTTGCCCCCTAATCCGGGTTTCGATCTGCTGTCCATCCGACCCGATGGCACACGGCGTTGTATCGAGGTCAAGGGGAGAGCGGGAATCGGCGAAATAGAACTCAGCGACAATGAATGGGCGCGGGCGGCCAATCTGCGTGAAGAGTATTGGGTGTACGCGGTCTATCATTGCGCCACCAACCAGCCGCATCTCGTTTGCGTGCGGGATCCCTTCCATACGTTGCTGGGACGCATGACCAACAGGACCCTGGAGGTCACGAGAACCATCTCGGCGGTCATCAACCGCATCGGCGTACGCATCCCTTACCAGCACATTGTCGAGGCCGGAGAAGCCTGATGCGGCGGCATCATTCCATGACGCACATGACGGCATTTCCGTGGGACATTCTTGTGGAACCACGGTATTCTTATCCGGTGGTGAGACATGGAATCGAAGGTCTCTCCGCATGGCTCCTCACCTCATTTCATGGAGTTTGATCATGACGGATGGAGAACTCGAACAACTTCTGGATGACATCGAGTCGGACCGGGCGGAACGGAAAGCCTCCGATTCGGTTAAGAAGAAATTCAGCCAGACGATCGCCAATCCGGATGAAAAGCGCCGTCACCGTGATCTGCCGCCGGATCTCCGTCCGTTCGTGTCCGCGAACATCAATGTGCTGGACGAGTTGCTCTTCCGCCGGGTCTATCCGCCTGCCGCGGTAGCGCCGGACGTGCTTGAACAAAATCAGCGGTCCCTGGAAGACCAACTACTCGCCGCCAAGTTCATCCATCCCGGTGAGACGCGCCATCCCACCATACTGGGTATCCTGTCCATCGGCAAATCACCACTTGACTGGATTCCCGGCGCCTATGTGCAGTTTCTCCGCATTGATGGCACAAGAATGGGTGACCCGATAAAGGACGCCAAGGAAATTTCCGGACCACTCCCCAACCTGATGAGCGAACTCGAAGATGTGATCAGAACCAATATCGCCACGGCCCATGAGTTCATCGTCGCGGCCAGGGAGGTGACCAGCCCGGATTATCCTGTGGCCGCCCTGCAGCAGATCGTGCGGAACGCGATTCTCCATCGGTCCTACGAAAACACCAATGCGCCCGTGAGGATGTATTGGTTCGCCGACCGGGTTGAGATTCAGAATCCCGGCGGGCCGTTCGGACAGGTTACGAAGTCGAACTTCGGACAGCCGGGGGCGTACGACTATCGTAATCCCAACTTGGCAGCCGCCATGCGGGATCTGGGCTATGTGCAGCGGTTCGGGTCCGGCATCGAAATCACCCGGCGGACAATGGCTGAAAACGGCAATCCACCTCCTGAGTTCCAGGTGGAAGACTCCCATATCGCCGTTATCCTCAGGAGTCGGTCATGAGTGATGAACCCAGACTGATCGAACGGGCCTTCCCGTTGAAGCAGGCGTCGTTGACTTCCGTCCACGAGAAGAATGTGCGGCACGGCCACATTTCCACCCTGCATATCTGGCCGGCGCGACGACCGCTTGCCGCCTGCCGGGCGGCGTTGATTGCGGCGCTGCTGCCCGATCCGGGGACACCGGAAAAGCGCCGGGAACTCTGCGAGCGCATAGGCGGCAAGGTCGTGGAGACCGTCGAACGGAAAAAAATGCCCAACGGCAAGATCGTGGAACGAGTCAAAGAGGAGGTCGAAGGCGGCATTCTCAATTGGATCGGCACGGCGCCGTCGGCCGGCGGTAAAAGGAAACTGAAGGAACACCAGGACATCGTCGACCATCGTGAGCGGGAGCTGCAATGGTTCCGCGACGAGATCCGCAAGGCGTACGGCGGCCGTGCGCCCAGGGTGCTCGACCCCTTCGCCGGCGGCGGCGCCATACCGCTCGAAGCCATGCGGCTGGGTTGTGACACCACCGCCGCCGATATCAACCCGGTGGCCTGGTTCATCCTCAAGTGTACCCTCGAATATCCGCAGAAACTGGCCGGCAAGACCCATCCGCTGCCGGATTTCATACTGCGGGACGAAGAGTTCATGGACGCCTTCTATGAGGCTCATCCACATCTTGTCGGACGAACGAAGAAGTCGAAGAGGCAACTCGATGAGGAGAAGCGCATGCTGCCAGGGTTGGTGCTGCCGGACAGCAGGCAGACGCCGGAAGCCGATCTGGCCTGGCAGGTGCGGGCCTGGGGGCGTTGGGTGTTGAACGAGGCGCGCAAGGAGCTGGCGCCGTTCTACCCGACGTACGCCGATTTCGAGCCGCTGGATTTAAAGAACCCCTATCCGTACGAACGGCTGGACATGCGGTTGGCGCCGCTGAAACCGGACGGCACGCCCGATATCGAAGGCATGAATGGGGAATTTTCAAAGGAGTATCTGAGCGACAGACGCAATCCAAGGTGGGTGGGCAAGCCGACCGTGGCGTACCTGTGGGCGCGCACGGTGACCTGCAAGAACTGCCGCGCCGTTGTGCCGCTGCTCAAGACCCGCTGGCTCTGCAAGACCGATCGCAAGCGCGTGGTGTTGACCATGGAACCGAATCGGGACCGGACCGGGGTGATTTTTGGGATACAAAACGAGGTTCCGGTGCAAGGAGGCAACGCCGGGCAACGGCGCGAGCATGACAAGCGCATCGGGGCGGGAACCATGTCGCGGTCGGGGGCGATGTGTCCCTGCTGCGGCGCCATCATGACCATGGAGGATATCCGGGTCGAGGGCAAGGCCAAGAAATTGGGTATGATCGCTACGGCGGTCGTCACCGAGAGCCAGACATCGAAGGCGTATCGACTGCCGACGGAGCATGAAATCCACTGCGCCGCACGGGCCGAGGATGAACTGGAAAGGGTTTTCGCGGATATTCCGTTTGGACTGCCGACGGAACCGACACCAGCCGGCGGTGGTCGTGGCGCGGCGAGGGCGTTTTCCATTCAAGGATATGGAATAATGCGCTGGTGCGACTTGTTTACGCCGAGACAGTTGCTGGCGCTGGGGACGCTGGTCATACAGGTCAGATGCTTTACAAACTCGAACGAAAAGAAGATCGAACCAGTTTTACTGGAGGCAATAAGTGCTTATCTAACAATACTTTTCGATAAAACGGCTGATTATAATTCGACCGTCTGTACGTGGCATATCTCAGCTGAGAAGATGGCACATACATTCACAAGGTTTGCATTGCCTATAACATGGGATATAGCTGAAGTTGCCACAATAAATGACGTCGGAGGTGCCATAAGTTCCCAACTTGATTGGTTGATACGCTTCATCGGGAAAATGTCTGCTGATTTAAGATTGTCTTCTCGCCTTTCCATCTCACAAGTGTCTGCAATTCGACCTAGAAAAGACCTTTTAGACCTTATTGTTACGGATCCACCCTATTACGACGCTATCCCTTATTCTGATTGCATGGATTTCTTTTACATCTGGATTAAGCGCATATCAGACGGAACATCTCTGGATTCAATTGGTAACTATAGGTCGATCACTTCACCAAAGTGGGATCACCACTCCAAAGACGGTGAACTAATCGATGATGACAGTCGCCATGGTGGTGATTCTGCCAAGTCTAAGGCCACCTATGAGGATGGCATGGCACGTGCATTCATTGCTTGCGAAAAAAGCCTCCTGCCAGATGGACGCCTTGTCATAGTATTTGCCCACAAACACCCCGATGCCTGGGAAACGCTGGTGACGGCGATCATGCGTGCTGGTTTTATTGTTGATGGAAGTTGGCCGATCGTAACTGAGATGAGAGGTGGTGTTCGCAACTTTGGCAGAGCTTCCCTCTCCTCCTCCGTCTGGCTCGTCTGCAAGAAGCGGCCTCTCACGGCTCGTCCCGGCTGGGACAACCGTGTCCTCGAGGAGATGCGCGCCAACATCACGGCGCGGCTGCGGGACTTCTGGGATGCCGGCATCCGCGGTCCCGATTTCGTCTGGGCCGCCACCGGACCGGCGCTGGAAGCCTACAGCAGGCATCCGGTGGTGAAGAAGGCCAACGATCCGGGACAGGTCATGGCCGTTGGTGAGTTTCTCGTTCATGTGCGGCGCATGGTGGTGGATTTCGTCGTGGGCCGGGTGTTGAGCGGCCCGGAAGACGGCGATTCGGCCGCCGACCGGATGGACGAACCCACCGCGTACTATCTCCTGCATCGCCACGATTTCGGCATGGATGATGCCCCGGCCGGCGCTTGTATTCTCTACGCCACCGCCTGCGGCATTTCGGACCGCGACCTGGAGGCGACCTGGGACCTGATCGCCGCCAAGGGAAGTGGGTCATCGAGCGTGGATGATGAAAGTGAGGATGACGGCGACGGGGACGCCGGCGGTTCATCGGGCAGCACGATGAAACTCAAGCCATGGTCCAAGCGGACGCGCCGCGCCATGGGGTACGACGCGCCCAGCGGCCGGCCGGTACCCCTCGTGGATCGCATCCATCGGCTCATGCACCTGTGGAAAGCCGGGGACCTGCACAAGGTCGATGAATATCTCGACGATAACGGCCTGCGCCGCCACGAACTGTTCAAACGACTGGTGCAGTCCCTTATCGAGCTGGCGGATCGAGGCGGCGAGGAGCGGTCGCTGCTGGAAAGCCTCAGCAACCACATCAGCGCACGCGGGGCGGTCTGGAAGGACACGCAACGCAGCATACAGTTCCAGGAGCGCGACTGATGGGCGGTTCAGGCAGATTGGAAACATGCAAACCACCGGAAGCACCGCCGGGGCAGTTCGCCATCGACCTCGCAGCGAACGCGTATCGGCGCAGTATGGTGTTCTATCGTGGGATTCCGTCTCGACAATTCAGGATGACCCGCACACACCGCGATGGAGAGAAGACAACGGACAGGCACTCCCTGTCGGGGAGAAAACGTACATGGAATCGGCGATGATAATCACATTGCAGGAGGATGTAAGTTATGCCTAGACCACCCTGGAAATGCTGGCACGAAGTGGTGGCGTTGCGGGACGATCTCAAGTCCGGCGAGTTGCCGTTGCACATGTTCGCCGCGGACCTGTACGAAGTCATGATGCAGGGCGGCAAACGCCCTATCTACGAGGATCCGAACTCCTTTTTCGCCCTGACCTTCCCGACCTACAACCTGCGCAAACTGGTGCGGGATGTCGTGCGCCGGGTCGCCGGTCAGAACGACAAGGCAGTCCGACAGCTCGAGCTGACCTACGGCGGCGGCAAAACCCATACGCTCATCACCCTGCGGCACCTGGTCACCGATCCGGACAACCTGCCGGACCTGCCGGCGGTGCGCGAGTTCCGCGAGGCCATCGGCCGGCCGCCGCCGCGGGCGCGGGTCGCCGGGCTGTGCTTCGATAAACTGGACGTTGAAACCGGCATGGCAGTGCGCGATCCGCAAGGCGGTGTGAAACGCCTGGTACAGCCGTGGAGCATCATGGCGTACCAGCTCGCCGGTGATGAGGGATTACGGATTCTGAACGCGGGCAAGTCGACGGCTGAACGGGAGTCGGCGCCGGCGGAAAACACGCTCACCGAGCTGCTGGAAGCGCCCGCCAGGGAGGGATTGGGTGTTCTGATCCTGATCGATGAAGTGCTCATGTACGTGCGGGAGAAGGTATCGTCCGATCGGAAGTGGCGCGACCGCATGATCAACTTCTTCCAGTACCTGACCCAGGCGGCGACCAAGGTTGACCGCTGCTGCGTCGTGGCGTCGCTGCTGGCCAGCGATCCGGCCAAGAGCGATTCCTTCGGCCGGCAGTTGCAGGGTGAATTGTACGATATCTTCCAGCGGCAGCGCGAGGAGGCGGTCGAGCCGGTGGTCAAGGAGGACGTGGCGGAAGTGTTGCGCCGGCGCTTTTTCACCCCTGAATCCATCAAGGACAAGGACGCCTTCCGTTCCCATGTGCAGGCGGCCCTCAAGGGCGTGTTCAATCTGAACGAGCAAAGCCGGAAACAGGGATCGGACGTTGAGGATCGCTATCTCAGGAGCTACCCGTTCCATCCTGATCTGACGGAGGTATTCTACGCGAAGTGGACGCAACTGGATCATTTCCAGCGGACCAGGGGCATATTGCGGACCTTCGCCCTGGCGCTGCGCGAGGCCGAGCATTGGGATACCAGCCCCCTGGTGGGACCCTGCGTGTTCCTAACCGATCCCTCGCGCGAAGGGCTTTCAGAAGCCATGCGTGAGTTGGTGACGGTGGCGGATACGGAAAATACCGAGGGTAAAAAACAGTTATGGACCGCGGTCATCGAGGGAGAAACCGCCAAGGCCCGGGAGATCCAGCATGAATCGGTGGGGCTTCAATACCGGGAGATCGAACAGGCGGTGATCGCCGTCTTCCTGCACTCCCAGCCCGTCGGACAGCTCACGCGCACCAGGGATGTGGTGACCCTCATCGCACCGAATCGACCTGATCAGATAGAACTCGAGAAGGGGATGATCCGCTGGGCGCACACGAGTTTCTGGCTGGATGACCGGTACACGCCGGGGGAGGAGAACCGGCTGCCCACCACGTGGCGATTGGGGAACAGGCCCAATCTGACCCAGATGCACGCGGTGGCGGCAAGTCGGATCTCGGATGAAGCGGTACGGGCGCGACTGCTGGATGAAATAAGCAAGTGCAAGGAGTTGAAGACAGGTGCTTCGGGCGGCGGCGTGCGTGTGCACATGCTGCCGACCAGACCAGGCGATATCGATGACGACGGAGTGTTTCACTACGGCATCCTCGGACCGGATGCGGCCGGTGATTCGGGCAAGCCGAGCACCTTGGCGAGGCGCTATCTCGATGAGACCACAAGTGCGGACAAACCGCGGGTGTACAGAAACTCGGTCATCCTGCTGACGCCGGCCCGCGACGGACTGGAGATAGCCTCGGGCAAGGTGCGCGATTACCTGGCATGGGAGGATGTCAAGTCCGAACTGAAACCGCGCGATGATGAAGGCACCGTCGACGTGGCTCGTATGCAGACGCTGAAAATCAACCTTGATAAGTCCCGGGGAAGGATTCCGGAAGCGGTGAAACAGGCCTATTGCATCGTGGTGACGGTATCGGAGAAGAACGAGATCCAGGCGTTCAAGATCAACGTGACCGACGATCAACACTTCGTCATCATCAAGAAAGACAAGCGGGCGCGGATCCAGGAGTCATCCATCACCGCCGAGGCGCTGTTGCCGGATGGGCCGTACGATCTGTGGCGCGAAGGTGAGACGAGCCGTCGGGTGAAGGATCTCGCAGGCGCCTTCGCCCAGTTCCCGCACCTGCCCAAGATGCTGAAATCGCAGGCCATCACGGACACCCTGGTGGATGGCTGCGCAGCCGGTGCGTTCGTGCTCAGGCTGCGCCGGCCGGACGATTCGGCGCGCACCTGGTGGCGTGAACGCCCGGACGATGCGTCCATAGCGGATCCGGCCATGGAGCTGGTTCTGCCGCAGGCGGCTGAATTGATGGAATTGCCCCCCGGTGTGCTCGAACCGGAACGATTGCCTGGCTTGTGGGAGAGTGACTCCATCACGGTGCAAACGGTTGTCGACTATTTCAGCGGTAAAAATGTCGTCCAGGTGCAGAGGGACGGCTATTCGGAACCGGTGGCGATACCGAAGGCGGGTGAAGCAGTCGTTCATGCCGCGATCGCAGGTGGGATTGAGGGTGGCGCACTGTGGTTGACCAACGGGCCCGCGAGCATCCTGGGTGAGGCCGTTCCCGCCGGGGTATTGAATAATCAGGCGACGTTACGGATGCCGCCCGCGCCCATAGCGCCGGCCATGATCCTGCCGGAGAACCTGCCCGATGCCTGGCGTGACGGTCGCGCCACGGCGCTGTCGGTGGCCACGGCGCTGTCCCAGCAGGCCGGCGTGATTTTACCATGGAAAACCGTGAAGGACGTCATCGGTTCCGCCGTCAACGCGAGGTTCATCGAACTGGACCCGCTCTCCGGAGAGTGGCCGTGCGAGTATCCTTCGGCGCAGAGTATCAGGCTCCAGGTCACCCTTCATGAAAGGGCGCCTGGTCCAGATCCATATTCACCTGAAACATCTCCCATCAATGCCGCTGAGGCCGACCTGGAGGCGGGCGAAGTGCAAGACCTTGCCGACGCCATCCCTGAACTGCTGGCTATCAAGAGCAGGTCGGGCATTTCCCTGGCGTTCCGCGTGCGGATCGCGGTGGGAGACGAGGACCAGGTGCCGGATGAAGAAACAGTCACGGAAATCAATGAGGTGCTTAAAGAAGTGAAGCCTGGATTCGAGGTGCGGAGGAGATAGGATGATTGATCGGCGGTCAGTCTTGAAATTATTTGGACGGCTTCGCACGGCGCCTCGCAGCAGATTCGACAGTGTGTTTTTCTGCCTGATGGTGATGAGGCATGACGGAAGTAATCAACCAACACTGTTTGTCTATTAAAATCCCTCCTGCCCTGGGTGATTCCGTCATCGCGACCGGTTTGATCAACGCCTTGCTGCAATCCCCTGGATGCATCGGCGCTGAATTGGTCATCTACGCAAAACACGCCTGGTTATTCAAGCAGTTCTAAGTGTACGAGAATGTTGTCATCAACAGTGATTGCAAGGCGGCGCCCGAGTATGCGATAGACCTCCAAAAGTATCTCAATCTTCTGCCTCATCGTCGTATCCCAAGGAAGCACCACGTCGAATCCATGCTGGAAGTGCTGGAGAGAGATTCACCTATACGTCTGGGCCTTGATTTACCCGGTTTGATGCCGATTTTTCCCATCGATGACGAGGCCATGCAAGAGGCCATGAACGAGTTGAATGAAAAGCGGCAATGGATAAACGGCAGGAAGATGGTCTGGATGACGGTCAGATCCACGACTGACAACCGAAATCCTCCTCATGAACTCTGGATCGAGTTTGCAGAGAGGCTCGAGAAGAGCGTCGCTTTCGTCGAACTGCTCGCTCCAAACGAGTCACCGATGGATTCGGACTCGGTAGGATTCTTGAAACTGTCCACGGGCGCCATGGGTGCTTTCATGCAGATCGCCGATGCCGGCGTGGCGGTTGATACCTTCGGCCTGCACCTGGCCGCCGCCGTGGGAGCACGCAAGGTCGTCGCCGTTCTCGGCAGCTCAGATCCGCGGTGCGTCTGCTACCCAGGGAATGACTGGGTGTATAAGATAAGTGACCAAACCAAGGTCTGCCAACCCTGTGGTAATCACGGCTATAACGATGAACAAGAGATCCTCGGCACCATGGACCGTGACGATCTCAGAATTCAACGAAAACAGGTGCATTTTCGAAGATATCTTGTGCCTGCAAAACATCGGATGCGAGGATATCCTGGAGAAACTCTCCCCCTTCATCGAGTAACGCGGCAAGTAGATTTCGTAATAGGTCGCAGCTCGCTGCAGATCAATTCTATTGCCAGCGGCATGTGGCACGCGGAGGGCATCCTGCGCTGGCGATGGTGCACGGATCACCCCTCAAAGGTCATCTGTAATTGCGTTCGTCGCGTGGGAACGCATCCCCGACTAGCTCAGATTCTAAATGAGGCTATGTGTTGGCTGGTTCTGTTCGAAGGCTGAAATAATTGTCGCTCAGCGGACGGCATCTCGTTCTTAACATCACGAAGAAGATGGTTTGAGCATCTTCATAATGTCCCTTAACTCTGAGGAGGTGGCAGATGTCTACTTGTTTTAAAGTGGCGGCGGCGGTTCTTTCAGTTGTGTCCCTGAGTTCTGTCTGTGTGTTCGATGGGGCGTGTTTTGCGGGACAAATTGGTGTTCCTGATGTTTTTGGCGCTCACCCGAATCCGGAACAGATGGACACGTTACGGCTTGCAGAACCATATTTTCATGACGAATCATATGCGCTTGTTTCGGTAAGAGCCGGCGGGGAGTTTTTTGATACCAGAGATCAATTCATGGATGAAGTCACCCTGCAGCAGGCCTCGATTGAAACGATGAAACTGGGAGTTGGTATCTGTGTGATGGTCGAAAGAAGTGAAAATGTGATGGTTGAGTTGCCCTCACTCCTTTTCATTGATTACGAGAATGGACTATTGGTGCAGATCGCCTCCAAATTTGGAATTCTGAAGGAGGGCTTCGATCGAAAGAAACTCGGCATTGCGCCAAACGGCCGGGACTGGGAGACAGTGGTATTCGAAGATTTTGAAGGAGCTTTCCCGACCGGCCTCTGGACCCTGGGGAGAGATCCCGGCGGACCGGTATGTTTTTGGCAAAAAGTTCTGACGCCACCTGGTAACGGTTGTCATATACACGGCGATGTGTCCTGCTTCGCATCCGCAAATTGTGCCGGCGTGTGTGCGGGGAACTACCTCGACAATCAGGACAATTGGATGATTTATGGCCCCTTCGACTGCAGCGCCGCAAGCAATGTCACGACTGCTTGGTGGGAAAAAATAGAGGTATATACAAGTCCTTCAAATGTCGACGGCTACTGGCGAGGGTGGTCGCCATCCAATTCAAATTATTTAGAGGCTTTTCGTAGCACGGTAAACCCCACACCACATCAGACGGAACATACCTACCCGGATGCAGCCGGTGATTCATCGGTATGGTACCGTTTCAAGTTTGAGTCAGACAGCTCAATGAGTGATCGTTATGGTGTTTACATAGATGACGTGGAAATACTTGTGGAAGAATCTGTTGCAACCAGTACGCCAACCAGTACGCCAACCAGGACGCCGACCAGAACGCCAACCAGAACAGGAACAAGAACCCTCACCCATACCCGCACGCCGACGCGAACCCCAACCCGAACAGCCACGACCGTTCCAACCAGCCCGCCCGGTAACACCTACACCCCGACTCTAACTCCCACCAGATCCCCGACCCCTCCGCCAGGCGCCACACCGACACCTTCGTACACGCCCACACCATCGAGCGTATCCATTGAACTCTACTTATCCTTGAATGACGATCATTTCACTCCTTATGAAGATTTCCATCTCGGCGTCAGTTATGTTTCGAATCAGGTCGTCAATAACGTGCATCTCTTCGTCATTCTTGATGTATATGGTGAATACTTCTTCGGGCCTAATTGGACCACGAACCTCAATTACTATTCCGTCTCCTGCGGCGTCTTGCCTGACGGCTTCACCGTGCTCGATTTTAACTGGCCGCCGGATGCCGGCAGCGCATACGGGTTGTGTTTCTGGGCCGCCATTACGAATTACTGCAACGAAGATCTTTTAAGCAATTTAGAACGGAGAGACTTCTCATTTTCAGAGTAGGCACCAAGCAGGCGTGTCATTGTCATTCTTGATTTCCGGACATCTTCCTGCCGGGGAATTGGGAGCGGATGATCGCAGCCACAGTCTGACGAGGATATAGAGGCAGGGTCCGAGTATTATTCGGTGTGCGGGGATCGGTCTTCAGCCGCGCCCCGCTCACCCTTCACCGGCAGTCCATTCGAGGAAGGTCGTCTGAGTGGGCGGACCGCGCGGCTTCGACTGTTGTGAAGAGTGAAGAGTGAAGCGGAAAGACGGCAGGTCCCGCCGTGCAAACCAGGGCGCGGCGCCACGCGCTCCCACCGGGCCGGTCACCCATCATCGGGTTGGTTGGGCACTAACATGTGTTAAAACGTTTTAACAGTGAACCAGTAATCTTAGAAATGATTTCAAGATTATCCTTAACACGTTGAAATACAAGCGAATTACCAAATTATGAATAAAGGTGTCTCTATCTGACATCCATGAGCGTTATTGAAGCGTAGAAATGCTCTCATCAGTCGCGCAGCGATGAAAATCGGAAAGGAGGCATCCACGACCACAGAATTTCTTTCAGGCAACCCATTTGCAAGTTAAAAGGATGCAACCAAAATCTGTAAAGGAGTCATTAAATGAAAAAGTCATTTCCTCTCCTCGTTACCACTGTTCTGTGTGTTTCCAGCGCGCTCTGCTTTCACCTGTTCAATGCTGATGACGCCGGTGCGGCAGGACAAGTTGTCATCGAGGTAACCATCTTTCCTGCCCAGGCCCAGGCCGTACCCATTAAAACGAACTGGAATCTCGAGTGTTGTTACCAACCGGAGCACGGCGGGAGAACCGGCATTCAGAGCAAAACAGCAAGCAACAGCGGCAAAGCAACCTTTGTGGTGCCGGTTCAGAAAGATGGACATTACACCATCACATGCCTTGGCGGGTGGGCCTATATCGATGGACATACCGTCGCAGATGCGACCCGGACGGGAGCATAATCCCGTACGATCAATATGAAGAGGAAATGAAACTACAACCTGTTGCATTTCATCACCTGCCCAACTCAGACAAGCAGGCGCGGCAATAAAAATATTCAATGAATAGTTCTGTGACAAAGCATGACAATCAACCCACCCGTCCCGACAGATTTTTCTTGACAGCCAGGTACCGTCAACCTAGACTGGGATTAGTAATTCGTTAGAAGATTTATAGTTAATCGGTTTCAGTGTTCATACTGTCTTTCAGGCCGAACTATCGACCGGAGAGAGTTGAGGTATATGAAACCTTTGACAACTTTCCTGGGAAGGGAAATATGACTACGAACAAACGATCAATCGTGATTGTACTGCCATGTGTTTTATTTATTTTGAAAATGCAGGCCGGCTGCCTTGCGAATGACCTGTTGCTGGAAGGATTCGAATCCATTGCCTGCGAGTGGCAGTGCAACGGCTTGTGGCACCAGCTCGACGGCCGGTCACCCGCCGCCGCCCGGCACGGCGGCAGTGGCGCCATGGCCTACCGCGATGAACACGCCGGCACGTATGACCTCGGACATGCCCATCGGAACGATCTGTACAGCCCGGCCATCACCATTCAGGAGAACGTGCACATCAACCTTGCTTTCTGGGAATGGGTCAGTTCGGATGGTACCTGCGATACCCGCAGGGTCTATGTCTTTGCCAATGACAGAATTGACTGGATGCCTATCTACCAGTCGATCATAACCAGGCCACGGTGGGAACGGGTGGAACTCGATCTCGGCTCATACTCTCCAGGTGATGTCCTTCAGGTACGGTTTCAATTCGATACGGTCAACAATCAGAACAACCAATTCCAGGGCTGGGTGCTGGATGATGTACACATGTTCTCGGTCCTTCCCACGCCCACACCGTTCCCAACCATCACCCCGCTACCGGTTCCGGCCATGACCGGCGGCGGCGCGGCGGTAATGATTATCGTTATGTCGTTAGTTGTACTGATAATTGTACGTATACGTATTAGAAATATAGTAGTAATGGCGCTACTTGTTGGCGCACTGCTTTACACTATAAGCGGGAGCGTCGTCACAAGCGCCGCCACTCCGCCACTTACCGGATTTTTTCTCGATGATGCGGGTGTGGAACGGTCCCGTTACTATTATGTCGACTGCACCAATGAGGAAGGTCCCTGGGACGGCAGCGGTGAATTCCCCTTCCAAACCATCGGCGATGCTTTGCAATACGCAGTCTACGGTGATTTCGTCTGGGTGCTGCCCTGCACCTATGCCGAAACCATTCAAATCCCGGCCGGCGTTGCGGTGATGGCCGCGGAACCCCGCCAGGCAGTGCTCGAGGCTGGCACCGGACATGCCACGACGGTGATCGCCGAAGGCGAGTCCTTGCTGGCCTGGTTCACCATCAACCACGTCTCGGCGGTTGGCATCCAATGCGACGAAGACGATGCAATCATCTTCGATAATGATATCGCCGGT
>JAFGDC010000290.1 GCA_016932295.1 candidate division CSSED10-310 bacterium | reverse complement strand
GGTTGAACCGGAAACGATAGACCCCGGTGGTGGGGTGGAAATACTCGTCGGAGTGGGTGGCTACATAGGTGGCGAAATTGATCGCAGCGCCGGTGAACTGCACGAACAGTCCGGCGGCGGCCAGCAACAGGAGAAAAGCCACCATGCGCCTGGTGGGCGCCGCCAGAAGAGGCGCCAGGCCGAGCAGCAGAACCGGCAGTGCAGGCAGCAGCAGCCTCGGTCCCCAACAGACACCGCCTTCAACCCTGGCCCAACGGCACAGTACCGCGATGAACAAAGCCGGCATCACCGCGGCAAGGACCAGCTCCGGATGGGCTGCCGCATCCTTTCTCCAGCGCCACAAACCCCACAGCGCGGCGAGCGCGAGAGGGGCGAAGAGAAAAAGGCTCTTACCCGGACTGACAAGAAGGACGGCAAGCCCGTAGAACGGATTCAGGGTAAAACTCCGGGGGCGGCCGTCCGGCAACTTGTCGTAGCCGGTCTGAAGGATGTCGCCGTAACGCGCGTGATTATAGACCAGCAGCAGGCCGACGGCGGCGACGCAGATGGTGGCGAAAAGCAGCACGGCCCGCACCTGGGAACGGCTGGTTGGGGTGGTTCGGGCCAGGATGAGGACAAGGTAGAGGAACAGCACCGGCAGCGCCATCCCGGCCAGGGGCCTGGTGAGCAGCGCGGCGGCGGCCCAGATGCCGGCGGCGGCGAGGTGATACAACCGCCCGCAGTCCCGGAACAGGCGGAGATGGTAGGCCGATGCCAGGATTGCCAAAGCGGTGAGCGGCTCCGAGAAGAAGGTCCGGGCGTACACCAGGAACGGGGTCGTGAAGGCGAGGCTCAGTCCGCCCGCCAGGGCGGCACGGAGGGGAACGCGCAGGCGGAGGAGAAACAGGAAGAAGATGGTGCAGAGTGTGGCGGTGGCAACGGCATTGAACCAGGTGGCGGTCAGGGAAGGCAGGTAGCGAGCGCCGGCGAGACCCTCCAGGCACCTGCCCAGCATCAGGAACGGCACCGCCAGCAGAGGATGAAGGATGCCAAAAGGAGTGTAGTAACGCCCGTCCGGGCCGTACTTGCCGCCCATGGTGTTGTGATTGAGCGGCACATCGAACCAGCCATGGCTGAGCAACGAATCGCTCATGAAAAACATGCCGCCGCCGTCCTGCACATAGATGTGGCCGCCGCCAAGCATCAGGAACGCTCCGGAACATACCAGCCAGATGCCGATACCGGCGGTCGCGGCGGCGGACCTGCTCACGAGTGCTTCCGGGCCGGCGCCGCGGCGCGGTTCAATCGCCTCCGGAGGGCGCCGGACAGAACGGATGTGACAGGATCGTCAACCGTCAATGTGATACTTCGCCTTGAAGATGATGAAACGCCGCTTGACACGATTCTCACCCGCCTGAAATGCCGGCACCAAGTTCATGTGTCGTGACTGCCGATCGCGATGTCTCCCGCAATCCCGCCGTCACCTCTCAATCTAAGGTCACCCGGGCGCAATTGCAACGGCCGGCGACACCCGGTCGCATCGCCTGGTACACAACACGGGCGCGGCAGCCACCGCGCCCGGGTATCGCGTGTATCGATCAGGTCATGGGAAACCAGGGCGGCAACAGCACCGGATCCTTCTCGAATTCTTTCAGGAACTTCTTGGTGAGATACTTGTCAAAGGTCACCAGGTCGTAGACATGTTCATCAAACCACTTGTCGGACATGATGAAGAAACCCTTCTTGCCGACCTTGTCACCCCAGGAATTCTCCACTTTCCACTTGGTGGGCTTGTTGTCCACCATGTCGAGGCCGGTGAAGACCATGGAATGGGTCATGAAGGACTGGCGGTAATCCAGACGTTCCTGCTTGGTCATGGTGAAATCGGTCTGGAAGATGATGTCGTAATCGTACACACCACCGTAGAGGATCCCCTCCTTGGTGTTGCATTCCTGGAGAACATCGCAGCCGAACAGCGCCGCTTCCTCCTTCTTCAGGCTCTTCACGCAGATTTTCTTGAGTTCACCGATAGGCAGATTGAGGCACTTCCAGGGTGTGCCACCCACCATGTTGTCGAAATACTCCACCGTGTACGTCTGGTGAAACGGCGTCACCTCCGACGGACAGCTCCACAGCGTATACATGGTGTCGAAATCGAAGCCGATGTATTTCTCAAAGAATTCCTTCGGGGTGAGGCCGGTATCCCGCTGGAACTTCTTGTCCTCATCCTTGAACGCAAAGTCGATTTTCTTGGGCGGCAAACCCATGCAAATCACCAGAATCCGGTAGACGACATCCATGGTCTCTTCCTTGATCTTGCGCAGGAAAGCGATGTTTCTGCCGGCGCGGTGGGCCTGACGGATCTTGGCGGCCGCCTCGCGCAGTTTGTACGCGAGCACCTCGTTCATGAACCGCGAATTGCTTCGGTTGAAACTGTCAGGCATGGCGGAAAACGGAATGACCCCGTATTTCTTGATCAGGTTCACGATCAGGTGCCATTCGCCGCCGTCGCCGATGGGGCTGCCCAAAAGGAAATGCACGTAACGATCGTCACGGTCACGATCCCGCAATTCGATCATCGCTTCCAGGAAATAATTGGCCTTCTCCAGCTTGTCGAAGAACATCAGGTAGTTTTCGGAAAAATGCGCTGCTTTTATCTTGAACTTTTTCTGGGTGAAGGTCCGCATCCAGTTCAATTCGGCGAACATCCAACAGGTGCCGGCCCGTGCCTGATCGGTTATTTCACCGGAATCCACCTCGTGATTGAAGGTGAAATCGGCATCGACCAGAACATCCCGGTTGAGGGCGATATCCTGCAGGCTGGTCCGGGTCACGGCGTTCATCGCCAAACGGTTGGTGGGATCCTCTTTGAACTTCTTCTCGAGCGTATCCAGCATTGGCTGAGTGAGCATGCCTTCCGTCATTCGGGAACTCCTTGTTAAAAGGTAACGATACGGTTCTGAACGCACGAGGCGTCAAGAGTGTTTCGATACCACTTTACATCACAGAGTTCAAGGACATGGGAATCCCATGGGACTCCCCACCGCTCCAGGCAGCATCAATCAGTACGGAAAGACGGCGGCGCGGCGGCCGTGACCGAGTCGAGCGCTTCAAGCGATGTGCCGGGACGGCCACCATCGATCGGTGAGTTGCGGTGGGCTGGCGGTCCCAGGGCGGGCCGCGGTATGGGAACCCGGCAGCAATCGACGGGAATGTCGATGGACCATCTCCTCCAAGCGGCCAGGGGAACATCTTGAGACACCCCACGATATTTCCAGGTCAACTCGAACATGCCGGACTCCGCCAGTGTCTCCTGCGGCAGGTAGGCGTCTGGTACCGCCGCCAACACCAGCATGCGAGCATCGCAGGTGAACCTAATGCGGAGCGGCGGTTCTCCTTCCGATGCGGCGCGGCTCAATACACCAGGCAGTTCCAATCCGCCCAGTTGGAGACGGGCGCCGCGGATCTCGCTCACCGAGGCCCCCGACACATCGGCGGTCAAAATGGGGTTGACGAGATGATTGGAAAACTCGAAAGAACAACCATCAAACAGATAGTCTTCCGCAAGCTCAACGACGCCCAGGTTGGCGCAGCCACCCAGGGAGCGCAGCCGACCCAGCGGCAAGGAACGCTCGTCAGCGCCACCGGTGAGCCATAACACCAGTTCCTGGCCGGAAATCAAGTCATGATCGACCGGCAGACAGGCGGAATTGAAAAGAGAATTGCCGGAACACTGTAAGGTTACCAGGGCAGTGATCCTTTCATTGACGAGATGCGGTTCAATCACGGCATCGGGATACCTGACACCTGACCGCGCCAGGCGACTGACCACATTCCCGCCACACTTCACGGCCAGATCAGAGAGGTCATGGAGGGGTGCTGTGGAAACCGGCCCGGCAAAGTAGTTCTCGCCGGGGATCACCCGCTCCTGGTGGGAGACTTCCGCGCCCGTGAGCGCACTGAACAAGAATCGGGCGACGACGTCATTGCCCATGGGACCGTAATGCCCGCCTGGGGCATAGTACAGCGCATGCGGCATGGTAGCCGAGTGCATACAGAAATACAGGGGATCGATGTTCGAGTGCCCGCGGGCAGCCGCCTGCGCCAGGAAATTCCGATCATCGGACATGACGATGACACGCGGTCGTTCCAAGGCCAATCGATCGATCAACCGAAGGTAGGTGCGTTCAGCCTCGTCATCCAAGGATCCCCAGTGGTAATAAAAAGGATTCCTGGTCATACGCCGATTTTCCGGTAGCAACGCCTGCAGGAAAAAAGGAGCGTACCGGTCATAACGCAGGTAGCGCAGGTGGGGGACGAATCGATACAGAGCCGCCATCCGTTCCCTGTGAGTGGTTCCCAGCGGTTCGATCAAGGCCAGACCGTCGCCGTCGAGGATGTACCTGGCGTGGATGTACGTCGGGTTCCCATACGTATAGAAACCGGTGGAACGATGGGTATCGTACCCTGACGGCCCGAAAATGAGATACTCCGGCGCAAATGCTCGGGCGACCCGATCCCACATGATGTAAGACTGGTGCAGGCCATAGCCGTTGACGCCGAAATTGAGCACCTGCACATGGTCGTACCCATGCGCATTGAACTGGCGCTGGAGAAGCGTCGGGTAGTCGAACCGCGAACCCACTTCATCCCCGTAGGTAAACGAATCACCGAAACATGCAATCCTGATGACTCCTTCGGGTTTCTCCGGGGAGAACGTGTCGAAGCTGCTGCGCTTTCCAGTCTGCACGGTACCGAGCATGAGCATGGTCTTTGCAGAGACATGCGAAACGCGGGTGATGGGCTGGTGGGTAAAATCGCCCGGGTCAGGCAGCCCGGCTCTGAAACGCAGGTAGAAGGCGTAATCCAGAGCGATGAACACCAGCAGGATATATAGCGGATAGATGTTCACCCAGAGACGGGAGTGCTTTTTCAAGGCATGGAACGGGCGATGACGAAAGCGCCGTGGTACCCCTCATCCTCCAGTTGCTGCAGCGCTTTGCCGGCATGCTTGAGAGAGTTGAAGGGCCCGACCTGCACACGATGCACGTCACCGGCGGTCAGTATGGTAAGATTCCAGCGGGGTTCGAGGCGCGCTACCAGGCGTTCCGCGTTACGACGGTCACCGAATGCGCCGATCTGCACAAAGTACGCATCCGCCGGCACTTCGCGTGTGTCCGTACCGGTCCGGCACTCATGTTCCATTACTTCCAATTCCACCCGCGCGACCCCCATCCGGACCAGGTCGATCGCTTCGGCGGCGGCCTTTGACAGATCAATTATCCGCCCCTTTATGAAGGGGCCACGATCATTGATACGCACCACCGTGGAACGTCCGGTCTCCTGGTTGGTGACCTTGACCATCGTCTGCATGGGTAGCGTGCGATGGGCGGCGGTGAGCGCATTCATATCGAATCGTTCACCGCTGGCGGTGGGTTTGCCGTGATGCTCGGCGCCGTACCACGAAGCCAATCCACGCTCCTTGTGACCCGCCTTGCGAGCCGCGGGCTGATACCATTCGCCGTTGACCAGGTAAGGTTTTCCCGTGCCGGCGGCGCTTTCGGGCGGCGGCTTCACACAGGATTGCAGCAATACCAGGCTGAGTACAATTGCCGGCACGGCCGTTGCTGGTGAGTTTCTTTTCATGGGGCTACTATATGCATCGAGGAGGTGGGAAACAAGCCGGTGCGGGGAAAAACGGAAGGAATGAACGGAGCGACGTCGCAAGTACGAAACACCTTTCTGCTCCGGTTGCTGCCGGTAGTGGCCGCGCCGTTTTTACTACTGGGGATCGTGGGACTGTCAAGATCCCGGCTCGAAGCACCCGAGCCAACCGTTCTGGTCCGTGACAGGAACGGTGCATTCCTGTTTAAAAGTGACGGGGAAGCGCTGGGCTACTGGCCGGTGGCGCCGATTCCGCCCCGTGTCGCGGCGGCCACCGCGGCCATCGAGGACCGCCGTTTCGGCCGGCATCCCGGTGTCGATCCGGTAGCCGTGCTGCGCGCCATCCGGCAGAACCTGGCGGCCGGCCGCCGTATTTCCGGCGCCTCGACCCTGGCCATGCAGGTGGCGCGATTGCAACACCCGGGTCCCAGAACAATGTTCCGCAAGATCGGTGAAGCGGCGGCGGCCCTGGCCATGACGCTCAGAAATGGACGCCCCGCGGTCATGGCCCAGTACCTGCGGATCGCACCGTATGGAAACAGAATACACGGCATAGGGTACGCAGCCAGGAAATACCTGGACAAACCGGTTGAAGATCTTAGCTGGGCTGAGATCGCCTTCCTCAGTGCCCTGCCGCAAGCGCCGAGCCGCATGAATCCATACCGGTACGAAGGGCGGCGGCGAGCCATCAGTCGCGGTCAACGTATCCTGACACTATTGCGGGACAGAGGCACTCTCACGACGGCTGAATATGAGTTGGCCGCGGACCAGTTGCGGGGAGTGAGGCCACCCCTGCGGGACGAACGTCCGGCGACAGCGCTCCATGCCATCGTCCGGCTGGAGCGTACCATATACCAGGCACACGGGCATGAACCGCTCCGGCAGCCGCTCGTACGGGCGTGGCTCGACCTGAAACTGCAGAAGGAAACATCCTGGATGTTGCTGTCGAAGATCGATGAACTGGCGGGCCGCGGGGTGGGCAACGGCGCCGCCGTTGTAATCGAACGGGACGGCAACAAAGTAATCGCGTACGTGGGTTCCAGCGACTATCTCGATGTCAGCCGCGCCGGCGCTATCGATTTTGCCGCCAGCCCCCGCTCGGCCGGCAGCACACTCAAACCGTTCATATACGCACTGGCGCTGGATAACGGCGTCATCTCGGCGGCCACCATGCTCGAGGACATGCGGCGCGGCGCCGGCGGCATCTCCAATGCGGATGAACGCTATCTTGGACC
>JAFGDC010000289.1 GCA_016932295.1 candidate division CSSED10-310 bacterium | reverse complement strand
GCCTCGGCAAGCTCGGGATCACAGTCCAGCGCCTTCAACCACAGCGCTTCGGCCGCGACCCGGTCGCCGCGAAGAAAGCGCAGCTTTGCGAGATTGTTGTACGCGCGGGCGAACTCCGGATCGATGCGGATCGCATCTTCGTATTCAACGGCGGCATCCACATCACGACCTTGTCCCGCCAAGCCGAGACCACGCATGAAGTGCGAACGTGCCATGGAATAATGGGATTCCTGTCTGAACACGAGCGGAATCAGGATGACCGCTGTCAACCCCGCGAACACCACCGGACCCCACCGGCGGGCGAGAACCCAGCAATACAGTTGCCGCAGCAGCGCGGCGGCAAACACGATCAGGAACGGCACGATCGAAAGCCGGTACCGCGCATACACATGAAACATGATCACGGAACCGGCATATACGGGAACGATGAGATAGAGCAGCGACAGGCGGCGCCACTGGTGGACCAGGACCACCATGCCGGTGAGGGCCAGGACCAGGACCACGCCATAGCCGATGGGGTTGTAAAGAAGCGCGGAATACCGGCGGTAGAAGTAAAGATTGTAGTTATCCGGAATCTCGTAATAGTTGAAGAAGAGCCGCGCTTTCCTGAAGGTCAATGCCAACGCCTCCCTGGGTTGGGAGGTGATGAATGCCAGGGCCTGCCGCTTCCAGTACGCATTGATTTCCTTGGCCGTCAACGACCTGCCGAGAGCCTGCTCGGCGTGATGACGGAAATCGTCCTCCTCGAATTCCGGCGACATTCGTAGATACGGAGGACGAGCCGCGGCGCCGTCGGAGTAAGGATTATTGCCGATGAACAGATTAGCGCCGCCCTGCGCAGTGAGCAGTACCCATTCCCCACCCACCACGCGGTTGCGGATGGTAACCGGTGCCAGGATGAGCGCGCAGCCAAGTGCGACCGCCAATGCCGCCCGTATCCGTGCTGTTGCGCCGCCGCTTGCCGTGCATGCGATCCAGGCCAGCAGAAAAGGTATAAACAACATGAGGTTGCCCCTGGTCATCACGGCCAGACCGAACAGCATGCCTGCCGCCAGAAAGCGGCGGATGCGGTTCGAACCAGGCAGGCGGACCAGTACGAAAAATGCGGCGGTGGTGAAGAAGAGCCCCGGGCCCTCCTTCATTATAAGACAGTCATAGAAAATAAAGGTGGGATACCACGCGGCGAGCAGGCCGGCGGCAAGACCGGCGAGCAGGCCTGCCACCTGAGCGGCGATGCCGGCGATGCACACCACGGTGACAGCGCCCAGCACAGCCTGGACGACTTTTACCGCCGTCAGGCTGTGACCGGCCGCCGCATATATACCAGCCAGAAAATAGGGATAGAGCGGATCCTGGAAGAAAACACCTTCGCCCCAAAAACTCCCAGTCAAAATCTGCTGGGCGGTCCGATCATAGCTCCAGCCGTCGAGGATGAGAAAATCGGCGACCGGATCACGGCTGATGAACTGGTAGAGGTTCCAAAGCCGCAGGAGAAGCGCAAGGATGAAAAGGAAAAGGTACAATCTTCTCCCTGGTCCAGGCATGCCCGAGGTGTCCGGAGCACAGACGCCGGGCTTCACTGAGCCACCGCTATTCGGCGTCCTGCCCCTCGGCCGTATCGCTTTCGGTCACCGCCGCCTCGAACTCCATGGTCTTGCCCGTCATGATCACCACCGGTTCATCAAGATCTTGCATCACCTGAAGCCCGGCGGGAAGGACGATGTCCTTCACCGAAATCTTGTCGTTCGGCTTGAATCCCTCGATGCTGACATCGAGGAATTCGGGCAGATCCTTGGCCTCGCAGCGCACAGTCAACTCACGCATCAGCTCCTGGACGACAAAGTCCTTGCCGGAGATGGACGGCTCACCGGAGAACCGCAGCGGGATGCTCATGGTGATTTCCTGGTGCAGACCGACCTGGTACAGATCCATGTGGATCACCTTGGTCTTGAAAGGATGGTACTGGACATCCTTGATGAAGGCCAGCTTTCCGTCCAACTTCTTCGGATCGTCTCCATCCACGATCAGCTTGAACAGGGAATATCGGCTGCCTTCCTTCAAAGCCTGGCGCAACCAGGCATCGTCAAGCCACAGCGGAACTGCCTCCTGTTCAGGGCCGTAGATGACCGCGGGGATCCTTCCGGCGGCGCGCAGTTTGCGGCTGACGCCCTTGCCATTGGCTGACTTCATTGCGATTCTGAATGTAGCACGCTTCATGTACGCCTCCTGCTCATGGAATCCCAAAACCGGTGCGAACCCCCATGAGGAATCGACTTCCCGATCCTAAAGAGCGAATCAATCCACGTCGTTTACCATAGTTCACACCTTTTGTCACGGGAAAATTGTCAGGGGGGGACACAGCGGTTGACGAAATCCGCGGTCATGATATTTACACCCTCCGCAAGAACGATTATCCTTAGACCTCCTGACGAGTAACGCTCCCATTCCCCCCTTGCGAAAGGACAGTGCGTTGACCAAGAAGAGAGCCCTCAAAACAGGCGGCCAGAGCCAACCATCCAGTACAGGCCAGGTGGCCGCATCACCCATCACGCCGGCGACAACCGCCCTGGCCGACTGGATCGTCCGACGATACAGGCTGATCTTCGCGGCGATCCTCCTGTTCACCATTGCGACCAGGTTCATCAACCTCGGGCACAAGCCGTTCCATCATGACGAGAGCCTCTATTCGAAGTATGCCTATGACTACGGAAAGGGCATCGGGCACAAGTATGATCCGCTCATGCACGGCCCCTTCGCCTTCATTCTCAACGGCACCTTCATGAAGTACTGGGACAAGGTCTATGTGAATCTTCTCAGGCATTTCGGCAAACTCGATCCGCTGATGCCCCAGTCAGGCTACAACGACTTCACGGCGAGGCTGATTCCAGCCCTCCTCGGTATCGGCATCGTGCTGCTCTGCCACGGACTCGGCCATCACTTCGGCAAGCTGGGAGCACTGCTGGCCGCGATCTACTTCGCGGTCTCACCAAGTTTCACCTACTACACCCGGTTCATGCGTATGGATGCCTACGTACTATTTGAAAATCACCTGCTCATCGTCGGCTTTCTTCTGTTTCTGTTCCACCGGAAATGGCGGTACATGTACATCTCCACCCTCGGCCTGACATTGTTCTGGTGCACCAAGGAAAACCACTTCGTGCACACCCTGGAATACCTCTCGTTCTTTATCATTCTGGAACTTTACAAGGCGTTCGTACCCACCTTCAGCCGACGCGCTCCGGGCGCAT
>JAFGDC010000288.1 GCA_016932295.1 candidate division CSSED10-310 bacterium | reverse complement strand
GTGCGCCCGGCATGGCGATGACTCCAGGATAATTGGGAGGGGGAGTGGGGGCACGACCAGGTTCGAATCGCGGAACCCGATGTGATATAAGGTGGTGCACACTCCACGTGAGCGTTCGAGCCGCCTGGAGCCGGAGGAATTCATGTCCACACCTGCTGCGCATGTGATGGCCGGGTTGACCTATTACCTGGCGACGGAACCGGTGCCTGCCCCGCGCCGCGATTGGCAGCGCCTGGTGTTTTTCTCGATCCTGTCGATCCTGCCTGACCTGGACTTTCTGCCGGTGTTCTTATTGGGTTTTGAACGGGCCAACCGCCTCCATCATACGTATACCCATACCCTTGGTTTCGCGGTGGCGGCTGCCATCATCATCGCGCCCATGTGGTGGCGATGGCGGGGCGGCAGCTTGTGGCGCAGGGCAATCGACGTTTTCAGCCTGCAAGCGCTGCACCTGCTGGTGGACAGCCTGACCCGCGATACTCGGCCGCCCATCGGCAGTATGGTGTTCTGGCCCCTGTCGAAGACCTACGTGATCGCTCCGGTGCAAGTGTTCATGGGCGTGTACAAGCCGAATCTGGCTGGCGTGTTCAGCCTTTACAATGTACTATCGGTGATGATGGACATTCTGGTGGTTTCCGTTCCCATGGTGCTGATCCTGGCGCTGCGGGGCGGAGCGTGGCGCGGGAGGCTGCATGGCGGGCGAGCGGGTTGACGGACCGCGGGTATCGGTAATTGTTCCCCTCTATAATGAACAGGACAATATCGTCGATCTGGTGGGACAATTGCGCGACAGTCTCGACAGCCTGCGCCGCAGCTACGAGATGCTTTTTATCGATGACGGGAGTACCGACGGTACATTCGAATCACTGAAACGTGCCTGTCAGGATTGGTCAGCCGCCTCAATCATCCGGTTCAGGAGAAATTTCGGCCAAACCGCGGCGCTATCCGCCGGTTTCAGGGCCGCCCGCGGGCAGATCGTGGTCACGCTCGACGGCGATTTGCAGAATGATCCCGCCGATATCGGCATGCTGGTGGAAAAGCTCGAGGAGGGTTGGGACATGGTCAGCGGCTGGCGCAAAGATCGTCGCGATCCATTCATCTCACGCAAGCTGCCGTCCCGGCTGGCCAATTGGCTTATCGCCGCCACCACCGGCGTTCGGATCCATGACCTGGGATGTTCGCTCAAGGCGTACCGTCGAGAGATAGTAAAGGAAATCAAGCTGTATGGAGAGATGCACCGGTTCCTGCCGGTATTGGCGAGCTGGGTGGGTGCCGAGATTACCGAGGTGGCGGTGCGCCATTACCCGCGCCTCAAGGGAGAATCCAAGTACGGTTTGTCGCGGACACTGCGGGTGATTCTGGATCTGATCACCGTGAAGTTCCTCATGACTCGGGGTACCCCGATCCAGAGCTTCGGCGCCTGGGGAGTGCTGAGCATCGTGTTGGGCTTGATGAGCGGCATTGCCACCCTGTTGATGCGGATTTTCGGAGTCCGCACGATGACCCGCAACCCGTTGCTTATTTTTACCGCCATCCTGTTGATCGTGGGCGTCCAGTTCATCATCCTCGGATTGCTCGGGGAATTGACGATTCGTACCTACTACGAATCACAGGACAAACCGATTTATCGTATCCGGGAAATTGTCGGACTGGCGGCCTCGGAGGAGGCCTGATCAGCGTCATGGGAATACCGGCGGGATCGTGGCGGCGGTTATGAATACCGATGCGGACAGATTGATCAAGGGGATCTTCCTGCTGCTGGCGTTCTTCTTTCTGGCCATGGCCCTGACGCTCGACTTCAGCAAGACGACCTACGAATTTTTCGGTGACGAGGCGGTGTATTACTGCATGACGGAGAGCCTCGCGCTGGATTTCGATCTGCAGTATGAGCGCCGTGACCTGGTGCGGGTGTACGAGCATTGGCCGCGCGGCCCCCAGGGGATTTTACTCAGTGCATCGGACAGAGACTTCTCACGCATCCATTATGCCAAGCCATGGCTCTTCCCGTTACTCGCCGCACCGTTCCACAACGTGGTGGGCTTGAACGGATTCCTGGTTCTGCATGCGATCCTCCTGTGGCTGGTGTGTTTCGCTGGGTATGGTCACCTGCGCCGGATGGGAGGCGATCCGGCGCCGGCCTTCATCTTCACCGTGGTGTTCGTCTTCCTTTCGGTGGCGTATATCTACGTGTTTCAGATCACCCCCGAGTTTTCCAGTTTCGCGATGATCTTTCTCGGTCTGGCGTTGGCTTTTTCCGCTGGGGAAGAAGGCTGGTACCGATGTCTGGCAAGCGCTGCAGTGATTGGATTGAACGCCGCCGCGCGCCCGCCCAACGCGGTCTTCATCCTGCCGGTCCTGGCGGCGGCCTTACGGCTCCGGAGGCACGGCCGGCCCGGTCCCGCCGGCGGCGGCCGGATGACATGGCTGCCGCGCCTGCTGGGGGTGGCGGCGGCTTTTCTTTTGCTGGTCATACTTTCCCTGGGGATCACCAGGCTGCTTACCGGCCAGTGGTTGTCCCACGGGGGATTCAGAAAACGCATCGTCGGACATTTTCCGTTCGAAGCGCCGGGAATCGATTTCATGTCCACCGGAGACGCCATTTCCACGCGGACCATCAAGTTCGTCTTCCACTGGTCTCCACTGTTCCATAATGTGTGGTATTTTTTCGTGGGCCGCTTCACCGGAATGCTGCTCTACTACCTGCCAGCCGCCGCTGCCTGCTGGCTCTTTCTTCGATCCCGCAAGGATTTCCGGCGCTGGGCGGTGTTCCTGGCGCTGCTTGTCAGCCTGGTCTTCCACCTGGTGCTCATTCCCACTAATTACCATGGCGGCAGCGGCGCCGTGGGCAACCGTTATTTCATGCATATGTACGCCGCTTTCTTCTTCCTGCTGCCACCACTCCGACGCCTCCGGCCGGTGCTGGTCACGGGCCTGCTGGCGGCGCTGTTCACGGCCCGCCTCGCCATCAATCCACTTCATGTCGTGTACCGGTACGACGAACATGCAAAATCACCACCGTTTACCTGGTTTCCACTTGAACTGAGCCTGATCAACAACTGGCCGACGGATGATCCGGGGCATAGCCGGATCTCCTTCGGCGATGACACCGGCTACATGCTGTACCTGGTGGATGACAACACCTATGGGCGTGAACTGGGCGGTTTGTGGGTGCGGGGCGGGGCTGGCGCCGATATGGTGGTGCGCGCCTGGGAGCCGGCGCCGGTGCTCACCGTCACGGTCAGGAACGGACCACGCCCTAACGGCGTCAGGGTGACCGTGGCCGGCCGGCGGGAGACGATGCGGCTGGCTCCGGGTGAGAAGAGAGACATGTTGTTCAATCCGGAACCGTCATTCATTTATTACAACCTTGCTGGCGATCCGTCGTATCTGTACAAGATTCGTGTTCATTCGGAGGCCGGCTTCGTGCCGATGTTCGAAGATAGCGGCAAGGATACGCGATACCTTGGTTGTCATATCACCGTGACCCTGGGCAGACCAGGAGTGGCCGGAGCACTGGCAGAGTGGGCGGCCGGCGATTCGGCCGGCGCGCTGGCGCGCCTGGACAGAATTGCCGCGGCAGGCGATGAGGAGAGCCAGGCGGCCGCGCTGACCGCCGCCCGCCTGCGGGCGGAGAAAGGCGAACCGGGCGTCGCCGTGCCACCACCGGACAAGGTGCTGGCAGAGAATAGTGCGATCGCCTTCGAAACCTATCGGGCCGTCGGTGACGAGACGGCCGCACGCAGTCTGGCGGAGCGCGCCATGCGGATCTGGCCGGATCGGTCATCCACCTATGATATGTTGCTGGCGGTGCTGTCGAGTCAGGACAAGGGCGGGGATGCGCTCGCTGTCGCGAAAACGGAACGGTTCACTCCGGTGCATGCATGCGAGACGGTCTTCGGTGATATGATTTCACTGGCAGGATATGAGATTATCCAGGGTTCTCCGCCCGTGCTTCGCTCCTGGTGGAGCTGCCGTCGGGAAATCCAGGAGAATTTTTCTCTGTTCGTGCATCTGGTGAGAGGTCGGTTCGCCTGGCGCTATCCACGACTCGCCGCCCTGCTGCGCCGCCTCCGGCTGATCCCGGCGTATCGCTTCCAGGAGGATCACCAACCCCTGGCCGGCCGGCTGCCAACCTCCCGCTGGCTGCCCGGGGAGATGCTCATCGATGAACAGGTCCTGCGACGGCCGGAGCATCTGCCCGCGGGGACATATCACCTGATCGTAGGATTGTGGAATCCAGCCGGTGATCATCGAGCGCTGCCCGTCACGGCAACCGACTGCATGCGCAGCGGCAGGGGTGTTGTCCTGACGTCGTTGGCGTTTCCCTGAACAGATGGTAATCCCTGAACAGAATAGTCACGAGTCCCCGGTGCGCTGCCGGTGGACCTGTTGGAACGTGCCGCCGTGAAAAAAAAACGGCCGGACGTGCCGGCCGATCCATGGGCGACACTGGATTCGAACCAGCGACCCCTGCCGTGTGAGGACAGTGCTCTCCCGCTGAGCTAGTCGCCCCATAAGCTGCGCTAATGTACAGGCGGTTTCATGGCTTGTCAAGCATTTCGTCCGGCAACCGGGGACGCAACCGGTGCCGGTTGAATGTGCCTCGAAGTGTCCCATGATGCGCATGGTGTCAGCGTTGCCCAGTCGGTGGTTCTCGAGGTGCCCTCATGGATGAAAGCGACCGCGGCGTGTTTTATGAGCAGTGGAATGGCGGAGTCGATCGGTAGATGGTGGGTTTCTTCCATCGAACCGCACCATCGATCCACCGGCATTCCTGACCGGAAAAACCACGGCCGCCTGTTGTATTTCACGGAATGGTATATATGAAGGATATCCAGTAAATAAAACGGTTGAGGTGACTGTGGGAACGAGAGCCGGATGTTGCCGATATGGATCGTTATCCGGTAATGGTTCATGCATGTTACGCGGATAGTGACGTGCTTCCCGGCTCGTTGCCGGCGGTGGCGCGGTAGTGGATGACCGGCTTGTTCGGTGATGGTCGCAGTACTACATAACTCTTTGAAATTAAATAACTCTATACAAAATTCCGGGAGCGTACGGAGGAAGGTGGGGGGGAATGCCTTCAGGCTGGCACGAAACCTGCAGATACGAACCATGAATTGTTCGATGAGGAGATAGCATGGCGAACGGTATACTGCAGGGTTTTGATTTGACTCGATTGAACGGTGTGGAGCACAAGCGCAGAATACTGTTATGGCTCGCCATGGTGACTGCGGTGATTGTGGTGCTGTGCATCGAGGCGCTGGTGCCAGAGATTGACTTTTGTTCCAGGTTGGGTGGTTCACTGGGACCGATCAGGATCCTTTCGATCTTCCTGATGGCGCTGGTCTGCGAGTACATCGATTCCAGCCTGGGCATGGGGTACGGGACGACCCTGACGCCGCTTTTACTGCTGGTTGGCTTCGAGCCCCTGCAGATTGTGCCGGCGGTACTGTTGAGTGAATTCGTCACCGGTTTCAGCGCCGGTTTGCTGCATCAGCGTGACGGCAATGTTGATTTCAAGTCTGACAAGACGGCGCGGCACACGGCGTTGTTGTTGATCGCGTTGAGCGCGTTCGGTACCCTGCTGGCGGTGTTTGTGGCCATCAGGATTGCCAAGTTCTGGCTGACGCTCTTCATCGCCTGCATCATTCTTTCCGTCGGCGTGATGATTCTGGCAACCACCCGCCGGCAGTTACGGTATCGCCGCGGTCATATCGTCGCCCTGGGTGCGCTGGCTGCGTTCAACAAGGGGCTCAGCGGCGGTGGTTACGGTCCGCTGGTGACCGGCGGGCAGATCGTTTCCGGCCTGAATCCCAAGCATGCAATCGCTATAACTTCCCTCGCCGAGGGATTCACCTGTCTGATTGGTTTCACCGCTTACATAATAACCACCGGCACGCTCGATTGGTCGCTGGCTGTGCCCTTGACTCTCGGCGCCATGTTTTCGGTACCCATGGCGACCCTGACGGTCAGGAAATTTCCCGAGGCCTTCATCCGAGGCAGCGTAGGAGTGCTCACCTGCCTGCTCGGATTGCTCACCTTCGTCAAGCTCTTTACCTGACTCAAACCGAAGTCTATATCCTTCACAGTAGCCGGATACTTCGGTTGAAAGAGCGACTTCCCCGGTCGCTCTTTCTTTTTTCCCCCGGTCTTTGTTTTGCCGCCGGCGTGATACCCCGGCCGCGTGATCCGAGATCCGGGACAGCCCTCAGTGGTTACTGACTTTGGTTTCGATAGAGGCATGTGGTGGTCAAGTGGTGAGGAGAGGTTGCCTGACGACGCAAGCCGATGTGTGCCTGAAGCGGCAGTGCGATCGGCGACGCTGGCTCGGCGGGGCGGTGCGCGGACGAATACAGCCGCACCCAGGGCACATGTGATCAATCCGACGCGTAGCCCCGGCACACCAAGACTGTCAGTTCACTCCCGCATGCCGTCGCCACCTCCCATCTGCTCAACGCGTCTTGTCATGTTCGAATCACGCCAGCAGTTCATCCTTGTCTCCGTGGCTGCTGCGGAGGATTGAAAGCCAACGCATCACGACGATCATTACAAGATTCGGGGTACGACCCCATTGGCGCGCGACTCCATTGGCGACCCTAGTGGAGAACGACCCCATCGGAACGAGAGTCCCGCCTGGTTCCTGTAGTAGACTGTGAGCCATACGCAATGCATCTGTTTTCACAGGGAGACACGGTGTCTTTCAAACTGATCCCGGCACTACCACCGGCAGACAGAATCCGAGCCGGGATCCTTATATCGAAACCAACGTTACTGATTGCCTGGATGGCATAAATCTGGCAAAATAGTGAGTGTGCAACTGAAATTGAAATCGAGTGTGGACGTTCAGGCTGGACACGATGGATGGCGGGAAGTTTTCGACCGCCATGATTGGTGGTCCTCGAAGGGTTGATGAACTGAAGGAGGTTGGCAATGGGTAAGCCGGAAGTGAAAATCGGCGAATGGATTCAAGAAGGTTTCAACTTGTACAAGGCGAATTTCGGCGTGTTGGTGGTGGCGTCGCTGATCGCCATTCTGCTCGGATCGCTCACAATCGGCATCCTGGCCGGTCCATTGATGGTGGGCATGATTCTCATGACTCTCGCCATTTACGACCGCAAGGAACCGAAACCGCAAATCGGCGATGTGTTCGGTGGTTTCAAGTATTTCCTCAATGCATTCCTGTTCTACCTGGTCTGGGGACTCATCTTCCTGGTCATCTCGGCCATCCTGGCTTTCATCCCCTGTCTCGGCCAGTTGCTCACTATCGTGGTGGTACTCGGCGGCGGCGCCTTCCTCATGTTCGGTCCCTTCCTGATCGCGGACCGCAACATGGATTTCTGGCCCGCTTCCATGAAAAGCATCGAAATGGTCAAGTCCGACATCTGGCCTTTCATCGGGTTGTACGTGCTGGCCTCCATCATCGGTGGATTAGGTGCGATCCTCTGCGGCATCGGCATGATCCTGACCCTGCCGATCACCTTCTGCATTCTGGCCATCGCCTACCGGCATGTGTTTGACGGTGCCGTCTCCATACCGGTACCTCCGCCGTTTCCCATGCCGCCCGCTTCTGAATCACCCGAGCCCGTGGATGAAGAAGATGACCCGCACATGGAATCGTTATAGCGATCATGTAGCCCAATAGACGTTGAACGCCCCCTCCCGCCGCTCAAACGAACAGGTGAGGGGGCGTTATCTTGTCATTCGCCGGCTGCCCTACGGCGAGGTGGTCGCCACCCACCTCATCTGGTTCACCGGCGCGCTGATGGTAGTGTTGGTGCCGCTCATGCTGCGTCTGACCGGGCGGGACCTGGTGCCCTGCACGATGCTGCGCTGGACCGGCTATCCCTGTCCTTTCTGCGGATTCACCCGGGCACTGGGCGACATCATGACGGGCCAAGGGGGTGCGGCCTGGCGTGACTGCCCCCTGGCATGGCCGCTTTTCATCGCGGCCGTGGTCCTGACCATCTGGCATGGGTGCGCGCTGGTTTCCGGCCGCCAGCTCGTCACCCCTTCCTTTGCACGGTTGACGGCGCGGCGCGCACGACTGCTGATCGCCGCCGCCGCGGTGGCGTTGCTCCTGAACTGGGTGTACCGGTTGCTCATGGGATTCGCCTGATCAGATCGCCGGCACGGTCACTGCACTCAATTATACGAAAAGCAGACCATGTCGATGGTGTCGCCGTACATCGATCCCGTCTCGTAATCCAGCACCGCTGCGAGGAAGCAGATGCCCCCCGCGGCACCGGCGCCCGCGGGCCAGGCGAAATCGAGGATGTTTTCCGGGCTCTGCGTGGCCGCCGGAATCCGCCGCTCTCCAAAATCAAGGCCGTCATCAACAAATATCCACGAAGGCCAGAACCAGTAAAGGTCGCCGACCCCAAGCACGATGAACGCCGCCAGATGCGCGGTCTCATCCAGTGGGTTCCAGAAAACCGCATCCAGGATGAAAGGATCCTCAGCCTGGTACAACTCTTGGTTGAGTGTCAGGTTCACCGCCGGTACAGCACCCATCCAGGTGGGTTTCACCGTCGGCGTCGGAACCGGCGTGGCCTCCGGTGTCGGCGTGGGAACTGGCAGTTCCTCGGCGCCGTACGTGTAAGCCGTATCACCCGAGCCGGATGTCTTTGCCACCACCAGGATCGTTTCGCTGTAGGGGTTGCCCATCCCGGGCAAGGCGAGTTGGCCGTCCTGCTGACCATCCAAGCTCATTTCGGTGATCAGGACCGGCTCCGTGGCGTGGAACAACAACGCCCATACCGCGAATTGGCTCGGGAGTGAACCATCGAACCAGACCAGTAGATTGGTCGCGTCTGTCATGCTGATATAATCCGCCGCCCAGTGGTTCACGGTGGCGGTGGCGCTGAAGGGATACGCGGCCATGTGTGCCGCCGGGTTGAATGGCGGCAGGTCGTCTCCCAGGTATCCGTACCTTCCGTCCAAAAGGCTGGGATCGTCCAGATAGTTGGCGATGGTCCAGTCGGCGAATACTTCCTCGAATGTCACCGGGTAGCTGTGGGCATTCCACACATTGACAAAACCATTGATACTGTTGGCCGGATCGTGCACCAGGTCGAAGACCGTCGTGCCACCGCCGAACCGTTCATAGAAGTAAAGCATCCACAGATAGGTTTTGATGTAATCCGCCCATTGCCCGTTCCAAGTGGTGAGCGTCCGGTCCGGATTGGTGTTAAAGGCGCTGATCGAGTCCGGATGTCCATACAGCCACATGGCCAGCTCGCCGCAGCCTTCGTCCACCCACGAAGCCTCGTTGTCGTCATGCTCATGATGGATCAGGTGCTGCATCTCATGAGCCGCCACCGCCAACATGTAGTCACCGGATGGTGACGGGCCGCCGCAATTGAGATAGACCGCATCGCACTCGTTGGAGGCGTAGGGCTGCGTACCGTCACACGCCTGGTCGAACACCCAGAAGTAGCCGTCCGATGCCACATCGAACTCGTAGTAGACGAGGTATATCTTGCCATCCTGGTCCAGGTGATCGGGCGGCATGCCGAAGGTGGTGGTGTTCAGATCCCAGATACCCTGGTCGGGAAACTGTCCGACGCTGGTGTTCTCGAACCGTTCCAGAATCGTATCCACATCGCTCTGACCGATATTGACGTTCCATTGACTGTTCTCAACAACCACGTAAGCGTGTTCGGAGCTGCCCCGCACCGTGCAGGGCAGGAGATCAGCCTGGGGGGGGCCGTTGAGCCGCCAGATGTACCAGTCCCATTGATCGCCCACCTGCGGGTTGGGAGGTGGTCCCACCGGCGTGTCATCGCATGGCAGATTGGTGAGATCAACGGGCAGCAGCCTGCCGGTCTGCTGCTGCAGCCACCAGGTGGCGCAGTGCGCCGGTCCCTGGTGCGCCGCTGTCCCGGCCACGCTGGCCAGGATGGTGATGAGCGCGACTAGTATCCCATATTTCATGCAATCCTCCCGGACATTGTAATCACTGTATTCCTTATCAAGAATGCCCGAATCAGCAGACTGATGCAAATCACGGGAAGTTTCGGCGAACCTGTTTGTCGTGCGTTCCTGTCAACGTCACGAGCCATCCGAACCGTCCCACTCCCGCCGGCGCCGTTCAACGCGCCCCGGTATGAGGTGAAAATCAGTATCTCCAGATGAATTTCCGGAAAGCGTACTTGAAGAAATAAGGCATCCGTTCCCTGGACTGCCAGAGGAGCCTGAAGGCCCGCGGGGTGAAGAACCGGATATAAGCCCAGTAATAGAGGCGCTTCAACTGCTTCCTGGTCAGGCCACGAGGAACATACTGGTGGACATCCATGCCCAGATTTTCCCAGGATACATCGGAGATTTCACCCGCTTGGAGGAGATAATCAGTGGCGTCGCAGCCGGGAATGAGCAGGTATGTGAAGAAGTGCGCCAAGCTGAGGGGCAGCCGCGTGGCATAACGGATGGTCTGCCCGATGTCGTCCGCAGTCTCGGTAGGATATCCCAGGATGAACATACCGAGCACCCTGATAGTTGAGTTCTTGGCGATGGTGTAGACCTGGTCCTTGAGGCGATCTATCTTGATGCCCTTGTTCATGGATGCGAATATCCTGGGAGAACCTGATTCCATGCCGATGGAGATGGTGTCCGCGCCGGCACGTTCCATGAGGCGCACCAGTTTCCGATCCAGGCAGTCGACCCGGGCTCCCATGCTGTTCCAGTGGATATCCCAGCCCTTGTCGATGATGCCGGTCATGAGCTGCTCCACGTACGCTGGATGACTCAGGAAGTTGTCGTCGACAAAATCGAAATTGTGGACGCCGTACTCATCCTGGAGGAGTTGCATCTCCGCCAGCACGGAGCCGACGCTGCGGCGGCGCACCTTCTTGCCGTTGACGAAATTCTGGTTGCAGAAGGCGCAATGGAAGGAGCAACCCCTGGTGGCCAGCAACGGCGCGCCTGGGTAGCCGCGGCTCCAGAACCACAGCCTGGCATGATCGCGGGGATCGATGAGGTCCCAGGCGGGGAAATCGAAATCATCGAGGTTGTCATGGCGATAGGGAGGATTGACGCGGATGCCGCTGCCGGTACGGCGGATCAACCCGGGAATGTCGGTCCAGGGGATGCCGCCGTCCCTGAGGATCTTCTCGGCCAGCAGGGGCATGCTGATCTCACCTTCGCCCTGGATGGTGAATTCAAGGCCGGGAAGATAAGACATGCAATGATCCGGTTCGGCGAGGGACGCGTGGGGGCCACCAGCGACAAAGACTGCCTCGGGAATCGTTTCCCTCAGGTTCAGATAGACGTCCCGAGCCGATGCCAGTTCGAATGAGAACAGCTTGATACCGATGATATGCGGTTGGAATCGGGCGGCATATCGGCAGGTGTTGCTGCTGTCCGGATCCATTTCAGCCTGGTAGACGGCGACCTCGAATCCCTTCCTGCGCAATGCCGTGGCCACATAGCCCAGACCTAGGTCGGGCACCTCCGACCGGCTTTTGAGTGCCGGCGGCACCACCAGGAGAACTCGTTTGCCGTCGTGCGTTCCATCAGATCTGTGTGTGGATTTCTGCATTCCGGTTCTCCCGTGTGAATTCGTGCCCACTATATGGCAGCCGCCGCGTTCAGTCAAGCCGTTGAATCCCCGTGAAGTGTTATCCGCCAACGATTCACCACATCGATCAAGAGCCGGTAAGGTAAGCGGCCGGCGGCTGTTCCTACGGATACCCGACCCGGACCGCCGATCCCCAAGCTGTCTTCGACTGAGCCACTCCGGTGATTGAAACAAATGCGCCGTAAAAGGTGTGGATTCAGGGTACGACCCCTGGGTGGAATTCCGACCCCGAGATGGCAATTCAGCGCTTGATGCGCCCCTTCAGCGCTGACAGGTAATTCAAAGCCTGCAGCGGGGTCATGGCTTCCACGTCGAGGTCCTCCAGTTCCTTGATGACGGCGTTCTCCGCATAGGCAAACAGGTTCAACTGGCGTGGATTCTTCTCCTCGACAGGCGCGGGCTTCCTGCTCCTGGTCCTGGCTCTGGTCGGCCTGCCGTTCACATCGAACTCATACTGCTCCAGGTTCACCAGGATTTCCTTGGCCCTGTCCACCACCGCCACCGGCAATCCAGCCAGCCGCGCCACTTGGATGCCGTAACTGCGGTCGGCGCCGCCGGGAACGATCTTCCTCAGGAAGACGATCTGATCGTTCCATTCCTTCACCGCCACGTTGAAATTCCTCACCCTCCCAAGGGTGGAAGCCAACTCGGTCAACTCGTGATAATGAGTCGCGAACAGGGTCTTTGCGGCCACCTCGCGCCGCTCATGTAAATACTCCACGATGGCCCACGCCAGACTCATGCCGTCAAACGTGCTGGTGCCGCGCCCCACCTCATCCAGAATGACCAGGCTGCGTGGGGTGGCATTGTGCAGGATGTTGGAGGTTTCGGTCATTTCCACCATGAAAGTGCTCAGTCCGCCGTACAGGTTGTCGGAAGCGCCCACGCGGGTGAAGATCCGATCGACCACACCGATTTCAGCTCGGTCCGCGGGTACGAACCCACCCATCTGGGCCATCAATACGATCAACGCCACCTGCCTGATAAAGGTCGATTTACCCGCCATGTTCGGTCCTGTGATGATCAGTATCTGGCTTCCGCCGTTGTCCAGAAACACATCGTTGGGCGTGAACCCGGCCTCTATATGTATCCTCTCCACCACCGGGTGTCGGCCACCGGTGATGTCGATCCTGTCCGTCTCGTCCACCACCGGCCGATTATACCCATACTCCCTGGCCACTTCCGCCAGCGAACCCAACGCATCCGCCGCGCCGATTCCACGGGCCAGGTCCAGCATCCGTTCCGACTGCGCCGCCACCAGCCCTCGAACATCCTGAAAAATCTTGTATTCCAGGTCAATGATTTTTTCCTCGGCACCCAGCACCTTCTCCTCGTATTCCTTCAACTCCTGCGTAATGAACCGTTCGGCGTTCACCAGCGTCTGCTTGCGGATGTAGTCGTCCGGTACCTTCTCCAGGTGGGTCTTGCTGACCTCTATGAAATAGCCGAACACCTTGTTGTAACGCACTTTAAGCGTCGAAATTCCGGTCCGCCGCCGCTCGTTCTCCTGGATGCCCAGGATGTGCTTCTTCCCGGAGCGGGAAAGGTCTCGTAACTCGTCCAGCTCCGCATCGTAGCCGCCCCGCACCAATCCCCCATCTCGCAAGGTCAGGGGCGGGTCGCTTTCTATGGCCCGATCGAGCAGTTCGCGAATTTCCACCAGCGGATCGATACCCTCGGCTAACTCGTCGGCTGGCTTGCACGCGAGGTCATGCAGCCGTTCCAGGACCGCCGGCGCCGCCTCCAGTGATGAACGTACCGCCACCAGATCACGGGCATTGGCGATCCCCAGGCAGATACGGCTATTTAAACGTTCCAGGTCATACACCGAGCCAAGTACAGCGCGCAGCTCCTGCCGGGTCTC
>JAFGDC010000287.1 GCA_016932295.1 candidate division CSSED10-310 bacterium | reverse complement strand
CTGCCCGGGGGACCGGTCCGGCTCCCGGGACGATGCATCGCGCACACCCCGACCGGCGTTCCTTCCGGGAGCGGCGGCGATTGACCCGGGACGAACCGCTGCTTATTGTGTATCGTGATTTGCGGAACACATGGGACCACTTCCACCGGTCGGAGATCGGGAGGTGTGCGATGCATATTGAAACGTTGCTCATGATAATGAAAGAGGCAGGAGGTTCGGATCTGTTCATCAAGAGTCACGCGATTCCGCGCATTCGGATCAACGGAGTAGTGCAGCCACTGAAGCATCCCCAGATAACTCCAGGCGATATCGAGACGCTTCTCGAACAGCTCTTGAACGCCCAACAGCTTGAACAAGTGCGGAATTGCCTTGATTTCGACACGGCGGTCCATTTTCCCACGATCGGCCGATTCAGGATCAACCTCCTCCATCAACAGGGTGAGCCCGGCATGGTGATCCGGCTGATTCATGTCGGAATTCTGGGATTCAAAGAGCTTGGACTGCCTGATGCGATTAGGCGCCTGGCCGGGGAGCCTCGAGGGCTGGTTCTGGTAACCGGTGCGGCGGGAAGCGGCAAATCCACCACGGTAGCGGCGATGATCCAGCACATCAATCACAGCCGCGAGGGTCATATCGTGACAATCGAGGATCCCATAGAATATGTGTTTGAAGACGAGTGTTGCATCATCAATCAACGCCAGGTGGGAATCGATACTCACGACTTCGCGGCGGCGCTCAAACATGTCATCAGGCAGAGTCCTGATGTGATTATGATCGGTGAGATTCGCGATCTCGAAACCATCAAGACCGCGCTTTCTGCCGCTCAGACGGGACACCTCGTCATCACCACCATGCATACATCGGATATCGTTCAGACCCTCGAGCGAATAGTGAACTATTATCCGGACTATCTCCGGGGCCAGGTCCGGTTCGAACTCTCCCTGGCACTGCGCGGTATCATCTGCCAACGGTTACTTCCCCGGGTCAATAGTCCCGGACGTGTGCCCGCCTTCGAAATTCTGCTCAACTCGCCGGCGATCCGCAAGTTCCTGGTGGAAGGACGCCACTATGATGTACTGGAAGAAGTCAGAAAGAATAACGCGGCGGGCATGTGCAGCCTGAACCAATCGCTTCTTCTGTTGGTCAACGAAGGCGCCGTCGATGAAGAGACGGCGCTGCATTACTCCAATAACCCGGATGAACTGCGATTGAATCTGCGGGGACTCTTCACCGGTCTGGATACCTTTCAATCGGGTTGAACTGATGTGCCGGATGGGCAATAATGGCCGGGATCGACACCAATCAGATACGCACACGCCAAAATGACTCGATTTCTTTCAAGGTGAGGTTTGATGAGAAGAGAATATTCGTTGAAATCTATCTTCAAACAGGCAATGGAGGCACAGGCTTCGGACATCCTTCTGACGGATGGATTGCCGCCCATGCTGCGGGTCGATGGTGCACTCGGCGCCATTGAAGGCGACCCCTTGGACGGCGACCAGGTCAGGGCGCTGGTACTGGGTTTGCTCAACGACAAACAGAAAGAAAACCTGGCAATCGAGAAGGAACTGGAGTTTTCCCTTGACATCCGCGACCAGCAACGATTCAGAGTGAGTCTCTACCACCAGCGGGGCCGATTGGCGGCCACTTTCCGCCTTATCCCAAACATCATCCCGTCCATCAACGATCTGGGCCTCCCCCAGGTGGTGATGGATTTCGCCACGAGAACGAGAGGCCTGATAATCGTCACCGGTCCCACCGGCCAAGGCAAGAGCACGACGCAAGCCGCCATTCTCGATCTTATCAATACGAATCGCCGGTGCCACATAATCACCATCGAGGATCCCATCGAGTTCGTTCATGAACACAAAGAAAGCGCCGTCGATCAACGCGAGGTGTACGCCGATACACTGGGATTCGGGAGAGCGCTGAAGCATGTGCTTCGCCAGGATCCGGACGTGATTCTTGTGGGCGAGATGCGCGATCTGGAGACGATCTCCACAACCCTGACCGCAGCCGAGACCGGTCACCTGGTGATCACCACGCTCCACACCAACGATGCGATCCAGACCATCGATCGTATTATCGATGTGTACCCCTCGTATCAACAGGCTCAGATCCGCACTCAACTGGCTTTCTGCCTTATCGGCATCGTTGCCCAGCAGCTCATCCCCCGCGCCGACGGCGAGGGCCGCGTGATAGCGGCGGAGATCCTCATCAACAACATTGCCATCGCCAATCTCATCAGGGAAGGACATACCCACAAAGCGGAAACGGTCATACAAACTCACGTGCGGGAAGGGATGCGTTCAATGGACACGTCGCTGGCGGAACTCTACCACGCCGGCCTCATCACGTATGAGGAAGTAATGCGACGGGCGAAGCATCCCAAGTCGATCCTGGACAGCCGACAACGGGCAAATCGTCATTCCCAGGATATCGACTTCGCTTGACCGCCGGCATGAATCTCTTTGGCGAGCAGCACCGTGAAATGAAATGCGGCATCCTGATCGGCATTACGTGATTGGCGCCGGATCGAGGATTGGCATGAGAGGATGAGATCGGGGAAGCCGGGACCGGCCGGGAGCTTGTTCGTCAGGTCGCGGCGCAAAGTGTAAGAAGATTGGGATACCCCAGTTGGATGAAGAGGCTGCGCAGCAGTTCCAGGGGTAAGCCGACCACATTGGAGTAGGAGCCATTGATGGCCTTCACCAGCACACCTGCCCTGCCTTGAATGCCATAAGCTCCTGCCTTGTCCATGGGTTCGCCTGAGGCAACATAGCTGTGAATTTCCGCTGCGCTATAGTCCGCCATGATGACGATGGTCTCCGCGTGATCGGTCAGCATACGGCCGCTTCCACTGTCGACGATGGCCAATCCGGTAATCACACGATGCTCGCGACCCCGCAGAAGACTCAGCATCCGGACGGCATCGTCACGGTCAACGGGTTTCCCCAGGAGCTGCCCGGCACACACGACAATGGTATCCGCGGCGATGATGATCGACGAGCCGGCCCCATTCGCCGCGGCTGAACGCAGTGCCTTGCCGCGCGCATTCCGGACGGCGGTTTCCGCGGCCATAAGGCCTCCTGTTTTTTCTTCCTCAATATCGACTGCCGCTACCTCGAAGTGTAAACCTATCTGGCGGAGAAGCGCGGCGCGGCGGGGTGAGGCGGATGCCAGCAAAATGCGTGGACCGGTCCCGGTCATGTTCCTATGAACGCATTGGAGGCGCCGCAGTGATCGCAGGCTCCGTCGTGAATATACACACCGGTCAGGCGGTACCCATCCCGGCTGATGATGCACCGGCCGCAGGCGTGACAGTAGCTTGAATTTGCTTCGATATCGGCGACATTCCCCGCGTACACATGAGACAACCGTTTCATCGCGAATGCCCGGCAACGCAGAATGACCGGTATCGGGGTGGCCTGTTCGGTGAATCGGTAGTTCGGAAAGTACCGGGAGAAATGCAATGGAATATTCGGATCAATACCAGCCAGCCAGGTCACCAGGTCATCGATCTCGGACTCGGAATCGTTCACTCCACCGATCAGAAGCATGGTCACCTCCACATGGCAGCCGGCTTCGTGAGCCGCCGCCACCGATTTCAAGACATGCGCCAACGAGCCGCCACAGTGCCGCTTGTAGAACGCTTCCCGCATCGATTTCACGTCGATATTCATGGCATCGATGAACGGCAGTAATTCGCGCAACGGGTCGAGTTGTATCGATCCGTTGGTGACCAGCACCGTCTTCAGCTCTGCCTGCTTGAGTGCGCTGCATGCGTCCAGGAGAAATTCGTACCACATAAGCGGTTCCGCGTAGGTGAAGGCGACCCCGATGGAATGCTCCCGCCTCGCAAGCTCAACAAGTTGCCCGGGAGTAATTTCTTCGGTCAGGGTGGGTTCCTGCGAGATTCGCCAATTCTGACAGAAACCACAGGACAGGTTACAACTGTTGTTACCTATGGAGAGAATCCGACTGCCGGGGTGGAAATGATACAGCGGCTTCTTCTCCATCGGATCGACGGCCAGTGAGCAATAACGGCCATATTGAACCGCGTAGAGTACACCGTCGATATTCTGTTTGCTCCGGCAGAATCCCATCCGGCCAGGAGTGATGGCACAGGTCACAGATTACTGTATTATCTTCCTGTTTGCGGTACCAGCGTGCCTCTATCATCCAGCCTTGCCGCCGGAGACGACGAATTCCAGGTCACGATATCGCTCGGACAGTTCAATCTCCGCGCTGTCCTTCTTCTTCTGCAGCCAGTTCTCGATCATCTCGAGACCTTTTTGTTTCTTCAGTTCACTGGCGATGGTCTGTCGCTGTTCCGCGAATTTCTGTACATCGAACTCGCCACGCTGGTCGATGCGGCCGAGCACGTATCCCTTGCTCACCTCTACCGGCGCCATCAGGCCGACGCCTGGTTGCCGGAAGACTTTGTTGACCAGTTCCTCGGACATACCCAGCTTCCGCACATATTTGGACGAGCGGCGCAGATCACCGGATTCCTCCACGATCAATCCCTCTTCTTCGGCAACAGTATTGAAATTTTCCGGTGACCCGATTCGGTCGAAAATTTTCGTAGCCCGGTCCTGCGCCAGCTTTATACTCTCCTGCTGAACGACGGCGGTGCCGACTCGCTCATGAACATCTTCGAACTCCGGGATGTACGTCTCCTGGCGGCCGATATAACTCACCAGTAATGCCCCCATATTGGTGGTGAGCACGGGCGAGATCACTTCATCCGCCGCAATGACGATGAAGTCTTTCAATTCCTGGGAGAATCCAAGCTCGCGCGGGGGGCGTTCCGGTTCGAAGTAGTCTGTTTCCTGCACGTTGAATGTGGTTCCCTCGGTGATGCGCGAAAACTCCCTGACCTGGAAGAACTTCTCATAGAGTTGATCGGCTCTCTGCACGGCCAGTTCCTTGGCCTTCTCTTTCTTGAGCTTCAGCTCGATCGTGCTTCGCGCTTCATCGAGCTGCTTCACGCTGGCGGCTTTCTTGTCAGTAACCTTGATGATATGCCAACCGAACTGGCTGCGCACCGGTTCACTGACTTCACCGATAGCCATGGCGAACGCCTTGTCCTCGAATGGTTTGACCATCCTGCCACGAGTGAAGAAGCTGAGATCTCCACCACGCTGGCCGGAGCCGACATCCTCGGAGTACTGCTTGGCCAATTCCGCGAAGTCTTCACCCGCCGCAATCTTCGCTGCTATCTCATCGATTTTCTTGCGCGCCGAACTCTGCAATTCTTCCGCAGCATCCTCTTCCACTTTGATCAGGATATGACTCGCCTTGACACTCTCCTGCTCAGTGAATTCCTCATCCAACCGGGCATTGTAGTAATCCTCGATCTCCTGAGGAGCGACCTCGGCCTCAGCCTCAAAATCCTTATTCTCTAAAAGAATATACGCCACCTTGATCTTGGCTGGTTCCCGGAAATCCTCCCGGTGAGCCTCGAAGTATTCCCGTAGCGTTTCCTCCGATGGTTCCACCTGCTCTTCGAATTGCTTTGCCTCCACCAGGATATAGGAAAGACTCGCGGTATCGTTCCGCCGTGAGAATTCCTCCCGGATCTCACGTTCGGTCACCTTGGCGGAGGAAATAATGAACTGGTCGATCTTACCGATGAGCAAATCACGGGCGTACGTGGCTTCGAAGGTCGCCGGAGTGTACCCGCGGTTCTGCAAAAACCACTGGTACCGCTGCGGATCGAACTGGTTCTGTTCGTTCCGGAAAGCCTGAATCTCCATGATTTCCTGCTTGACACGGTCCGGACTGACAGTGATCCCCAGCTCGCGCGCCTCTTCTGATTTGAAATAGTTGTTGATCAATCTCTCGATAGTCTTTTCGCGCAACTGGGCAGTGGTCATCATTTCGTTGAACCGTTCACCATACAACATGCGGTAGTACTGGCTCAACTCGTTATAGGTCTGCTGGTACTCGGCATCTCCGATCTCATGCCCATCGATCCGCATGACAGAGCTGTAGCCGACGGGGCCGGTTCGACCATGGCCCCATACCAGGAAAATTGTTCCGATGAACGCTATGATAACGGGCCACAGCGCGATTTTACTCAGTACTTTCACTTTTTTACGCATTACAGCTAGCATCTCAGGCCTCCGTCTTTAGATCCGGTCACGAACGGCAATATTACTGAAGATACAGGGGTTGTGCAATGATATAATGGCTCCGGCGCCGGCTCATCGGTTCCGAAGGCATACACTGAAGCAGCGGTGGTCCGCATCATGAACCAATGTGGCACGATCGCGCCATCACACGAACGGCACGGCCGGATGCGCGAACAACACACGGAGCGCTCCAAGAACCATGACGAACAGCATGACACAGAGCGGGAGCAGCATGGTGAGCAAGGCTTTTCCGGCTTTGAATCGATAGGTTTCCTTGATGAATACCAGATAGAGCACCAGCATCCAGACCATGATGACGAAATCCACTGTCGTGGGAATCCAGCCGATGACGGAAAGGCCGATGGAATGCAGGAGCAACCCGATGGGCGCCAGCAGAATCAACGGCGCCGTCCCGATACACAGCAGCGCCAGCAGGGCTGCCCCGCTGCCACCGCCACCCATCAGATCCGCGCTCAGATGCAGCAGCCCGGCGGCAAGGAAGAGACCGGCGAACATGATCCCGCAGCGCACTCCAAACCGGGCCAACAGATCAGTCCATTCGACGGGAACGGGCGCACCGGTCAACGGTCCATAGACGACCGTCCCCGCAACCGCGAGCAGCACCATCAAAACGCTGGTCACCATAGGTTTTCGAGCGATGATACGACGGCTCAGGCGGGAGGGCTTCACGAACACACCGAACAGTGTCTGGAGGAAAAACCTCATGATTGCGCTCCTCCCTCGGCGGGAATCCTGACAACACCATCCTCGGTCCTGACAGTATCCATGGAGTCCGTTTCAGTATCGGAGGCCGCCGATGCCTGACCGGAGTTGTCCGGTACCGTGGCCGGGTTGTCCAATTCGCCCGGCAGCATGGCGCCCCCTTTCTCCAGGACTGCTTCCGGCGCGAGATACATGGCTGGCGCGCGGAACAGGCTGGGATTCGATGACAGCCAATGTCTCAAGAGCGGCCGCCAGGAGACTTCCAGTACCCCGGCGAGCACGCCTCTCCGCAGGCCCAGTTGATCGGGACGGACCGCCTGCAGCGACGGCAGGCCGGCGCGCATGGCGATGAATTCAGTTGCGGCGCGCATCCCGCCCAGATCGTCCACCAGGTTCATGGCCAGAGCTTCACGGCCGGTGAGCAGTCCCGCCATCCGCGCCGCGTCATTGGGTGCGAGTGACAAGCCGCGCGCCTCGATCACCGTGGAGAGGAATTGATCAGCCAGGTCCTGCATTGCCGGGTGGTTCCGGTCATCCGGCGCTATCGTGGAATAGACACCAATCCCTCCGGTGATCGTTCCCGGCGAAGCGAAAACCATGTCGCCATGGACGGCCAGGTAGTATGCGCCGGCCACCGCCAGATCGCCGAGGACGGCTGCCACGACGAGACCACCTGAACGTGCCGCATCGATTTCATGAGCGAGTTCTTGAATAACAGTGACATCTCCGCCAGGACTGTCCAGACAGACGATCAGTCCCTTTATTTCATCATCCGCGGCGGCGGCCCTGATACCTCGCAGAATGGTGCCGAAAGAACTTCCGGACCATGGTGGAAACCTGGGGGAGGATGGTGACTCGACAATGCCGGTCACCCGTACCATGGCGATTCGTTCAGAGTGAGGGGAGTCAGGGACTAGGGGGGGTGCCTTCGTGACCAGAGTAACCAATCCGAGCATCACGGCAGCCGACAACAGAATCAACATCAACAGGCCAACTATATGGTCTCTGTTCACAATCCGCCTCCTTGGACAAAACGCATGGGTGATAGCATGACACCCATGAAAGTGTCAAGTCGCCAGCGCTCCAGGCTTCGCCGGCCGCGGCGGGAAGACCGCTCCTCCTGGATACGGGCCAACGTCGAATGAATCGGATGGACTCCTGGCATACGGCAGGCCTGAACACTGAGACACGAAGCGGAGACATCCAATCATGAAGACCGACGGACCAATGAGTACATCCAATGGCGGCTGGTGCGCCGGCCCATGACAAAGGCGCAACCATGGAACAGCCACCGGCGAGGGGATTGTCAGAATTCTGATTCGTTGACTCGTCCGGTCGAGGATCCACTCAGGCCCAACTCACATGCAGTTGGTTCGAAACCAGCGTCGCATCGGTTTCATCACGGCTGAAACCGGCGCTGTCCACCAGCACGGTCAGCACATCCTTGTCGAGCATGGCGAATCCTCGCGAAATGAACAGCACCTTGTAGCCTCGCCGGCAGGCATCCACTGGTGGGGAACCGTTCTCCACATCCGAATCCGATTCCCGCGATTCCACTACTGGTTCTTCCCCTTCCACATCCTCTTCGACAACCTCACCCTGGAGATAACAGAGATAGCCGCGGATGGTGGTAATCAACTTCTTGTGCCCTGGTTTGATCTGAATTTCACCATTCCCGATGATGGTGATGAGATCAGTGATTTCCGTGATGGGGGAACCGGGGAATGGACCGTTCGGCGTGAAGATACGCAGAGTGATGGGCATCAATACTCTCCTGCCATACGGTCAGCCTTTTCCACCGCCTGCTCGATCGTTCCTACCATGTAAAAAGCCTCCTCCGGCAATGCATCGTGCTTTCCTTCGAGGATTTCCCTGAATCCCGTGACAGTATCCTCGATCCTGACATACTCACCCTTGACACCGGTGAAGACCTCGGCCAGATGGAAGGGTTGCGACAGGAATTGCTGCACGCGGCGGGCGCGCCTGACGATGATCTTGTCGCTTTCTGGAAGATCTTCCATGCCCATGATGTTGATAATCCGCTGCAGATCCCGATACCGCTCCAAGGTTTCCACGACCTGCCTCGCCACCCAGTAGTGATCTTCACCGACGATTGTCGGGTCGAGCATGCGGCTTCGTGTGGTGAGAGGGTCAACGGCCGGGTAGATGCCGAGTTCCACGAGGCCGCGCGAGAGGTCTATCGTACCGTCGAGATGGGAGAACGTGGTGGCGGGGGCGGGATCTGTGAAATCGTCGGCGGGAACGTAGATGGCTTCCACAGAGGTGATGGCGCCTTTATCCGTCGAGGTGATGCGTTCCTGCAGTTCACCCATTTCCATTCCCAGGGTGGGTTGGTATCCCACCTGGGAAGGCTGCCTGCCTAAAAGAGCGGACACTTCACTGCCCGCCTGGGTGAACCGGAAGATATTATCGATGAAGAGCAAGACATCGGTGGACTCGGCATCGCGGAAATATTCGCAGACGGTGAGAGCGGCCAGTCCCACGCGCAGTCTGGCGCCCGGTGGTTCATTCATCTGTCCGAACACCAGGGCGGTGTTCTTCAGGACATCCATTTCCTGCATTTCCAGCCAGAGATCATTGCCTTCCCGGGTACGTTCACCCACTCCGGCAAACACGGACACGCCCTTGTGCTCCTTGGCGAAGTTGTGGATGATTTCCTGCAGCAGCACGGTCTTGCCAACACCTGCACCGCCGAAAAGGCCGATTTTCCCGCCTTTCCTGAAGGTACCCAGCAGATCGATCGATTTCAGCCCGGTTTCCTGAATTTCCGATTTCGTGGACTGCTGAATCAAAGATGGAGGTTCGCGATGGATAGGCCACATTTCCTTGTATTCCAGTTCTCCCCTGTTATCTATGGCTTTTCCCAGCACATTGATCATGCGGCCGAGCATCCTGGGACCGACTGGAATCTTAATGGGCGAGCCGTCACTGGTCGCTTCCATGCCACGGGTCAGACCGGCGGTGGTGTCCATGGCCACGCAGCGGACGACTCCGCTGCCCAGGTGCTGCTGTGCTTCCAGGGTCAAATCGTCGATAAAAACCGCGTCATGGATGCGCGGAATACTGTCCATGGGAAAACGGCAGTCAACGACGTTACCCTCGATCCGGTGTATCGCGCCTTTCACATGGTCCTCCTGCCCGAAGTGATCTCCAGCACCTCGTTCGTGATCTTCGTCTGCCGGGCGTGCTGGTATTGTCGCTTCTTCTTCATGTATTCGTTCTCGGCGTTCTCGCTTGCTTTCTGCATGGCAATCATACGCGACGCCTCGTTGCCTACCAGCAGTTCAAGCACCGCGCGAAACAGCAGGGCAGTGATGTACTGCGGCAGAATGAACTCAAGTAGCTGCTGAAAGTCCGGCTCAACCACCAATTCCATTTGATGCACTTGCTCCGTCGCCGGCTCCGATACGGGTCGACTGAGGGGCAGAAATTGTTCGACAACCGGTTCGAACAGCGTTGGACTCCGCATCCGCTGGTAGGCCAGCCAGACCACATCGTACTCGGCCTTCGCATAGGCTCGCGCCAGGGACTCCGCTTCCAGCCACAGGTGATTGAAGTCAATGTGTTGCAGGAACTGCGGTCTTTCCTGGCGCTGGGAAAAATGCTTACGCCCCCAAAAAACAGCCTTGGTACCGAACAACACCACTTTCTCGGGAGCTGGTGTGAATTCATACTTTTCGAGGTATGAAAACAGGTTGTTGTTATACGCGCCGCATAACCCCCGGTCAGCTCCCAGCACGATGAGCCATGAGCGCTTGAAAGGGATCCTGGGCTGCAACCGGGGATGCTCCTCGAGAAAATCAGCGGCGGCGCGATGGAGGGCAATACTGAACACACCCTCCAGTTCCTTCGCGTACAACTCGAAGTTTTCCTTGCGGCGCTGCTCCCGCTGGTATTTGCTGGCGGAAGTGAGGTGCACGGTCCTGGTAAGGGATCCAATCTGTTGAATGGTCTGCAGATCATCTTTCAGGGACTTCAGGTTCAGTGTTCGTTTCTCCTTCTCTTTTCCAATTCGGCCTGAAACTCCTCGAACACCTTCGGGAGATCGACATTCATGAGGTTTTTCAATTCATCATCGGACCAACTGGTCTTGGCATTGAGGATGTTCAACAAGTCCTTGAAGTTCTGCCGGGCAAACAGCCTGAGGTTCATGCCCTCGTCCACCACCAACTCGACGGGGACCTTATCGAAGATCCCGCGGTTTCCGGCAGCGATCAGGATCACCTGCTCCCCCACCGGGATGGGTTGGTACTGGGGTTGTTTGAGCAATTCCTGCAATCGCTTGCCGCGTGCCAATGTACGCCTGGCGGAGGCATCCAGTTGTTCTTCTCCCATCCTGGCGAATTCAGCCAGTTCACGGTACCTGGCCATCTGCATGCGAAGCATTCCCACGACTTTCTTCATAGGGCCCAACTGAGCGGCGCCACCCACTCTCGATACCGAGAGGCCGACGTTGATGGCGGGCCGGATGCCGGCATTGAAAAGCTTCGGTTCGAGATATATCTGGCCATCAGTGATGGAGATCACGTTGGTTGGAATATAGGCGGAAATGTCACCCTCGAGCGTTTCGATGATCGGCAGGGCTGTAATGGAGCCGCCGCCCAGGGTATCGTTCAATTTCGAAGCTCGTTCGAGCAGCCGGGAGTGCAGGTAGAAAATATCGCCGGGATAGGCTTCGCGCCCGGCTGGCCGCTGCAGGACCAGCGACATTTGCCGATAAGCCTGGGCGTGCCTGGTGAGATCGTCGTAAATGACCAGGACATGACCGCCCTTCTTCTGGAAGTATTCCGCCATGGCACAACCGGCGTACGGCGCCACATAGAGAAGCGCGGCCGGGTCGTCGGGTGCGGTATAGACCAGAATGGTCTTGTTCATGACGCCGGCACTCTGCAGGCGCTCCTGGGTCATTCGGACGAAGTTCCGTTTCTGACCGACAGCGATATAGACACAAATGACATCCGTATCTCTCTGATTGAGGATCGCATCGATGGCGATGGCTGTTTTGCCGGTCTGGCGGTCGCCGATGACTAATTCGCGCTGACCGCGACCAATGGGCATCATGGAGTCGACGGCGATAATACCCGTCTGGAGCGGTTCTTTCACCGGCTGACGTTCCACCACGCCCGGCGCTTTCACATCGAGCAGCCCGAACAGGCCGGTGTCGATGTTCCCTTTGCCATCCAGTGCTATGCCGATAGGATTGACGACGCGGCCGAGCAGCGCTTCCCCCACCGGTACCTGCATGACCTCGCCGGTGCGTTCGACAATATCCATCTCGGCGACCATCTCGTCCGTACCGAACAACACCATACCCACGCTGTCCTGCTGCAGACTCAGGGCCATGGCCATGACATCGCCTTCCTTGGTGCGGATGCGGAGCAGTTCTTCACTCTGGACGTTTTCCAGTCCGGAGGCGATGGCGACACCGTCTCCCACCTGGATGATTTGTCCGATTTCCATCTGCCGTGGTCTGGCTTTTTCGTATGCCGCCACCCGTTCGGCGATGAGTCGCGCTATGTCGGTTCTTGAGTATTCCACCTGCTCACCTTCAACTGTGCTAAACGATTACGAATTGAGGCATCGATCTCGAACGCCTTGCCCTGGATCACTATTCCGCCGACAATCGCGGGGTCCGTGCAGATATCCACAATGTCGACCCGTTGCACATCACGGCTCTTTTTCACCACTCGCTGGATGAGACGCTTGTTCGCTTCGGAAAGCTTGTCAGTGGCGATGATGGCGCGCACGCGACTCACCTTCATCAATTTCAATGCATGGCGTCTGAAATCCTCAAAAAAGTCCATGAGAATGCCGGCGTAGTTCCGACTCAAAAAATCCTCCAGCAGCCGCACGATATATTCGGGAGCGCCTGATAACTCACGCCAGTATTCCAGGATCGCCACCTTGTCCTCGACAGGTAATTCTTTCCGCAACAGGAATCGGTGCACGTCCGGCTGTTCGCGCAACATCTCCTCCATGCCCTCCAAGGCATCCAGGAATACCTGAAGTTCGCTCCCGGCGATCTGCGCAAGCGCCTGGGCATACTCAGCGGCGGGTTTGATCATCTCAAGCGCCGAGTTTCCGCAAGGCTTCGTCGATCAGTTCCTGGTGACGCTCGGGTGTAATCTCTCGTGAAGCGATCCGTGCCGCCAGATCCAGGGCGCTGCTCAAGACCAGATCGTTTGCCTGTGCCAGCATCTCTTCACGCTGTTTGACCCCCAGATCATTCCCCTCGTTGATCAAACGCAGCCGCTCCTCCTTGGCGCCGTTAATGATCGAGTTTTCCTCGTCAGATGCGCGACGCCGCGCCTGTTCGAGGATCTGCATCGCCTTGCGCTCAGCGGTCTTGAGCCGCTCCGCCGCAGCCTTGTCGATATCCTCATTCTTGCGTTTGTAAGTGTTGTAGTTGTGCAGGTAGTCCTTGACCATCTTGCGGCGGTCATCGAGCACCCTGAACAGGGGTTTCCAGAACAGATACACCAACACCAGCAGCAGTATGAGGAAATTGAGGATGACCGGAACGATGGTAAAATTGAGATCCATGCAATGCTCGCAGTCGCGGATTAACCGGCGGCCTTGGCAAGTTCCGTTGCCAGCGCGATGAGGGTCGGGAGCGCCAGAAACAGGATCAGCATGGCCACGACAAGTGAGTAAATACCAGTGCTTTCGGTGACCGCCTGCCCGACGAGCATTATCTTCAGAAGATCCTTCTGCTGCTCGGGATGCTCGGCAATGCTCTTCACCGCCTGCGTGGCGATACGCCCTTCACCGAGAGCCGGTCCGATGGAGCCGATGGCCATGACGATTGCGGCACCGAACACCGCCATACCAAGCGCGAAACCGATTGCTAAATCCATGGGTCCCTCCGTTACTTGATGACAAACACGATCAGGAGTGCAATCACCGCGGCATAAATACCGGTTGATTGCGTTACCGCCATGCCCGTCATGTTGACTTGAAGAATCTTGTTGATGGAGCCTGAATTCTGACTCATAGAATGAATCGCCTGCTCACCCACTCTGCCAGTGGCGATTCCCGGACCGACAGCCCCGATGCCGGCGCAGAGCCCGGACCCGATACCCCTGGCGATGCCGGTGAAACCTTCCGGACTGCCTTTGAAGGCAAGCATCATGGCCACCACGAACGCCAGGATTGCGGTGGTTTGACAGATCGCTTGAGAAATCAGACTGTTGAGGAGAATACCTCGATACAGGCGAGGCTGCCGGGCAACACCTTGCACCGCGGCATAGCCGATCCGGCCGCAGCCAAGAGATGTCGACCAGGCGCCTATTCCCATCGCCAGACCCGCTCCGATTTGGCTCCACGGCACTCCGCCGCTCATCATCTGCGGCTTGGTAAAGAAAACGATCAGGCCAATCACCAGGCCGAATATGGCAGGTCCGGATGCGGTCGCCTGCATGATGAGCATGGTCCGAAAAATCTCGGGACGCGCCGCCGGTTGCCTGCGGATGGATTCCTTGGCGCCCTCGGCGATCAATGCCAGTGCCAGCGCTCCCGACCAGGAGGGAACCGCTACCGCGATCACCGCCCCGACGATCGGTCCCAGTTGGTACAAGATGCTGCTCACTGTCTGCCCCTAATCCACGGCAATGGCCAGGTACGTTGCGGTCAGCACGGTAAACACGAACGCCTGGATCGTGCCGGTAAAAAAGGAAAAGAACATATACAGACCGGCGGAGACAAATAGATAATTGAACATGGAAGACAATATCGTCACGATGATGGCGCCGCCGAGAATGTTTCCGAACAACCGCATGCTGATCGATACGACCTTGGCCAGCTCACCCGCGATGTTGATGGGAGCCATCAGGACCATTGGTTCCGCAAACGACTTGATCCACGCCCAGAGGCCACGATAACGAACGGCAGCCACCTGGGTGATGACAAAACCAAGCAGCGCCAGGCCAACCGGCACCGATGCATCCTTGGTCGGCTCCTGGAACATCGGCACGAAGCCTATGATGTTCGAGAACCACAAAAACAGAAACAGGGTGCCGATGTAGGGAGCGAACAACCGGCCCTTATCACCCAGTGAATCCTTGCTCAAGCCGTCAAGGAATTCGACGACGATCTCCGCCAAGGCTTGCACCCGGCTGATTTCCGGCTGCACTACGATGGTTTCGCGCTCACCGGTAAGCCGGTGCAACTCGATCTTCTCACTCCGGGAGATGCAGCGCTTCACCAAAAAAGCGCCTAACAGCATGATGCCCGACACGATCCAGGTCATGATCATGCTGTTCTTGTTTATCTCCTGGCCGAGAAAACGCCATTTCGGTTGCGTAATATTGACATCTATTTCAGAGGGGATATAATGGAAGATGAAATTGCCGACCCAAAGAAGAACATTCAACGCTGTCAACAAAATGATGAGTGACAGCAAAGGATCTGTGAACATCAAAATAGTGCGCGCCCTGTTTGCCATACTTCGCGTACTCACAGTCTCCCCCGTTATCGGACCGGGCTAGGCCCACAAAAGAATTTTTAAAGTAAATCATACCTGTCCGAACTGTCAAGTTGAAACTCACTCGCAGCCTATTTTCCCGTTCATACGAGCCACCCGCGCGCCGCCAAAATGACTCAGGTGATGCACCAAACGGATACACCGCTTCACTTACCCGGTGGCATATCCGATGATCAATGACACCCTCCCGATCCGCGTGCCAGGTCGGTCCCGGTGGCGTGTGCGAAACAGCGGATCAGAATGACTCGAACGAGCTACCGCATCCGTTGCAGGCGTAATTCGTACAGCCGCTTGGCCGCGGCCCGGACGCCGTAGGGGATGTCCTTGTCCTGCTGCAGATCCTTCAAGTCCTTAGTCCAGAGCCGGCTCAGCATCCGCAGCGAAACAGACGGCGGAGTCTTCGGATTCTTCACCAGGGAGGAGGTGATCGTATAGCTCTTCGACCATTCCTTGCTCGTGGCGATGTCCCTGAGGATTTCGTCATTCACACTACGACACCTGGCCACCAGCTCCACCTCAAACTCGGTTATCTTGGGGCTGTGCAACGCCGCCAACGCTATCTTCTTGTTCGGATCGCGGATGAGGACGTAGCGCTCTTGCTTGGTGCCCATGGTCGCCATCATCAACTTATCGGACATGGGCAGGGTACGGAGCTTCGTCCGCACATCCATGAACCCCACGGCCTCATCTTCTTCGCCGAACTCATCGAGGAACGCCTCGTCCTCATCGCCATATTCGTCTTCGCGGTATTCTTCGCGCCCGGCTTCTTCCTCGTATGATTCTTCTTCCTCGAAACGGACTTCTTCCTCGAGATCCTCAGCCTCTTCCTCGAGATCGGCAGTCTCCACCGCCACACCCGGCGATGCAGTCGCCGCTCGCCGATCCTCCTGCTGATCCGGCGGCGTTGCCTGAGCCGGTCCTTCTCTTTCCGGCTCACCCCCTTCCTTCTCCCGCATCCGGTCGCGCCGGCGCCGGCGGATCTCTTCCTTAAAAAGCTCTTTAAACTCCGTTAAATGGGTTTCCAGGAATCGTGACGTGCCGGGATTGGCCAGGAGGAGAGAGATCAGATGCGGATCGTTGAGCAATCGATCCTGGTTGACGGTTATCGCCTCCAGTACCGGAGCCGGAGCCCGTTCCGCAAGCAAATAGAGGGTTTTCGCCTGAATGTTTGGATGACGCACCAGGGCGCAGAGCAAATCGATTTCCTGCGGACGGATCTGTGCAATCAGGTGAAGGAATTCCCCTGGAGTGTTGTCGTCCAGCAACGCCACTTCGAGTGTGCCGACGGGAAGTTCGCGGAGTGTGGTCAGCGCTGTTTCCGCGACCTCCTTGTCCTTGTCGAAGGCCGAAAGGAAATGGAGCAAGCGCAGGAGGATAGTGCCTTCATACGGAATCAACCCACGTGCGACAAGCAACCTGAGATATCTGGGCGCGGTGCCATTGCGGATCTGCAGGAGCAGATCCTGAGAAGAACCGGGTGCCCTCTGAGCTTCATCAGCCATCGATAGCCACTTCCGTCGGTTGCAGGGTAGTGAGATATTCCGCCGGCGAGGATGATGCTTCCAGAACCAGTGTGCCACCATCCTCCGGCGTCTTCATTCTAATACCATTTTTGAGGATCTCAACAAGGTTCCACTCACCCACCAGCACTTTGATGTTCTTGGCTGCATGCCAGGTCCGCCGGTCACCTTCAACCAGTCGCTCGGAAAGCTCCGTGTAATCATCCAACTTGATCTGAACCCAGGTGGTGCCGGTGGCGATGACCTCAAGCCGTATCATCCCGGGGTCACCCGGCTGCCGCTGGTACGTGGGGGGCGTGGTGGCGACCGCCGCCGGCTCTGTCACCGGAGCGGGGCGGCAGGCGTACTGCCACACACCGGACCCGACGATCCAGGTGATCACCATGACGGCAACGATGCCTCCCAGGGTCAGCGCCAGGTACCTGACCGGCACCCTGTGCCCCATAACGGAGACCGAGCGCCGCCGGCCCATCTCCAGTTCCTCCAGGTATTTCCCGTGATGGTAGTGGTACGTATCGACCGTATCATCCTCATCAAGACCGAGCGCCCTGGCATAGGAACGTATAAAACCGAGAGCGTAGGCCTGGGGCGGGTAGTTGTCGAAATCGTCCGTCTCGATGGCGGTAAGATACCTGATGTTGACCCTTGTGTATTCTTCAATGGCAACCAGGCCCAGACCACGCTTCTCCCGTTGTTCCCTGATGAACTCACCAAACGAGTTCGGGGTAGCCTCATCCACTCGGTGGCTCCTCCCCTCCGGTTAGGTTACAACGCACATCAGCGGGCACCGCCCTGTTCTCCAGCAGCGCATCCTGGATTCTCTCCGCATCCTGCCACCGGGGATGCTCGAACAGCATTTTCAGATTCACGGGATTGCGCGAGGTCAATGCCAGAGAAACGACACTGCCCTCGGACAACTGCCGATTGCCCAGCAACACACCCAATACCCGAGGATGGGGATCGTGGATGAGCACATCGAGCAGCCGCCGGTTCCGCGCCCTGGCAAGTTCTACGCGCTCATCCACCTCGAGGCCGGAAATTTTTACAAACAATGCCCGTCGCGCGATCAGTCGAAGCTGGAGGGAGATAATCGGACTATCCACAATCTCGAGCAGATCCTGCAGCATGAGTTCCGGATACAATTCCTCGGCAAGCTCGCCCGTGAGCGATTGGCTGTAGGCAAGAATCCTCCTCAAAGCATACCTGGCCCCCCACCGCTCATGCCGCATGAGCAGTCGCAGGATCGCCGCGGACAGGTCCCGCCGATTGGCCAGCGCCAGCAAATCGGCTTCAGATGTCTGTGCGTTCTGGAGACACGCCTCGATGATCCGAACATCCGATTCCCGTAGCAGCAACCGCAGGATAGACGGGGTCGCCACCCGGGCCAGAGAAATCTTCTCGCCTGTTTCCAGTTCCTCCAGCCGCACCTGCAGGTAATGGATGGCGAGTTGGCGAACGGCGGGAGCCAGAAACGCATTGCGAGCGACATGCGCGAGATCCCTGCGATACAGAAATTTCACCAGATGCATGGAGAGATGCCGCGGCACTGAAGGATTTTCAACCAACTCCTTGATGGTCGTGTAATCCTTGCGCCAGCGGCTGTCGTCCAGAATGGCGCGGAACACGTCCAAGGGCAGGCCCCGACGACGGGCCAGAATGACCACGTCCTGACTTGTGAGACGGGGATTCTCCAGAAGCGCCAGAAGTGTTTCCTTGTTGCTGCTGTGCAGCAGGGTCTTCAATCGCTCCCGATCGCAATGCCGGACTACCGTGCTGTTCTCCTTCATGGCCATGGCACAACCTTCTTGTACCCGGAACGATCCCGGCCGCCGTGGGAACCCGTCGCGGCTTCCGCACGGGTGCGTCCATGCGCAACCGGCGGCCACCGGTTCCATCCCTGCCGTTATTCTTGTATCATCCTAGTTGAAATTGATTGATTCGCAAAGCCCTTCCTGCAACGGCATCGAGCCATTTGCGATCTTTGCAAGCTCCTATGTTCCAAGCTTCAATGAGGACGAAAGAATTATTTTACCCCACCCCTGCCATTGAATTCATTGCCTTTTCAATCCCGCACTAACGGCCG
>JAFGDC010000286.1 GCA_016932295.1 candidate division CSSED10-310 bacterium | reverse complement strand
CCTCGATGTCGGCGGAAGAATCGCCGCCGGCGCGCTCCGGAGCGGGGGAGGAGTGGATGGCGAGCCGTGGATCCCGCGGGGAGAAGGTGATACTCCGCACCACCATGGCGCCATGTATGGCGAACGCAATGATCAGACAGCCAAAGACGAGCCAGTAGATTCGGGACATACACCACCTCAAAAGCGCTGCTATCCTACCCCAGAAGGCATTGTGGATCAAGAAGATGCCACGAGGTTGCGACAACTTCAGTTGACAGGCTCCCGAAAAATTTCTATACAGATATTAGCGTGACAGGCGGGATTGACGGCAAGATGCGAGGATAGATGCAAACGCGTACTGATCCTGCCGTCATGGAGCTGGACAGCGAAAGGAGCGGCAAATATGAGGCGAGTGCACAAGGCGACCGTGTTCGCCATCTGTCTGTGTGCGACGTTTATGATGATGGGAATAGAAGGCTGTGAAGTGGTCATCAAGACCCCGGCCAATGGTTCGGCAATCCTGGGTCCGGCCACTGATATCCAGATTTCCTATATCGACGGCACCAATCCGGTGCTGGGAGTCACGCTCAATGACGACGACATCAGCGACCTGTTCACCCATTCCGGACCTGATTCTTTCGGATATATGCACGCGGTCGCGACCGGTGTGCCCGTGCCGCTTGGTCCGAACCGCCTGACGGCCAGTCTGACCGTTTTCAATGGTGCTCCCCGCAGCACCTATACGGCGATTTCCGACTTCGACGTGATCCTCATGCCCGATCCTTCCGGCGTGGTGGATGAGGGTCCGGGCACCGGGCACTATTCGAGCCTGGCCTTCGATCAGGACCAGTTGCCGCGCGTCAGTTACTATGACGAGACGGATGGTTCTCTCAAGCTGGCCCGGTATTCCCTGTCAGTGGGATTCGATGCGCTTACTCTGGATGGCGGCGGCGGTGATCCTGACGTGGGACTCTACTCGTCCGTCATGGTTGACGATGAAGGCGTGACCTATATTTCATATTATGATGCGACCAACGGCGCCCTGAAATTGGCCACGATGGCTGATATGACGCTGGATATTCAGACCGTGGACGGCTCAGGCACGAACGATGTTGGGCAATTCACCTCCATCGGCATGGACGGCTCGAATGAGATCTACATTTCCTATTATGATGTCACCAATGGTGATCTGAAGGTTGCCAGGCAGAACGGCGCAAGCTTCAGCCTTTTCACCGTTGACGGCGGGCAGACCGATGTTGGCGCCTGGAGTGAGATGGTGGTGGCGGCTGATGGAAAGCTCTATATCGCCTATGAAGACCGCACCACGTTCGATCTGAAGTACGCGGTGGGGTACCTGCCGTCCCTGACCATATATACCGTGGATGACAGCGTCGACTTTGTGGGAGCGGATCTGGGTCTGGCGCTGACCAGCGCCAATCGGGCTGTCATCAGTTATTTCGATGCCACCAACCTGGATCTGAAGGTCGCCAGGGAGACGGCGCCGGGCCAGTTCAGCCTGGCCACGGTGCGGAGCCAGGGGGCGACCGGATTCTTCAGCTCGGTGGCGGTGAACACGGCGACTGCCGATACCGTGTACATCACTTTTTACGATAATTCGCAGAAATCACTCTGGCTGGCACGTTCCAACGGTGCCAGCTACCAGTTCATCCTGCTCGATGATGGCGGTGGGAGCAATGTGGACACCGGTCGTTATACCTGCTTGCGCCGCGGTCCGCAGAACTCCATGGGAGTATCCTACCAGGATGCAACCAACGGAGCGGTCTATTTCCTGCGCATCTCGGGGTAAACATGATCCGGATGGATGAAGGAACGCGATGCGGCAAGAGACAATGTCCATGCGGTTTCAAATAGCCGCCTGGGAGGAATGTACATGAATAGAGGAATCACGCTCACCGTTATAGTGTTTTGCCTGGTGCCTGCCTTTGCCCTTCCCGTGGCCGCCGATTATTGGCCTGCCGACCAACCGGTGCCGGATGCCGCCACCGCCCGCATCAACGACTCCGGCCTGTTCGAAATCGCCACCTTCCTGGCCGGCTATATCACTCCACAGATGGTGTTCGAGATGATGCCCAATCCCATCATCGATGAGGACTGGGGTATTTCGGAAATCCTGGTGTACGCCACTGGTGTCTCGTTCAATACCCCCATCTATCTGAACATCGATTCCCAGGTCAGCAACCGTCTCCTTTTCCAGGGGACCATCAATAATTTCACTCTTTTCATTGACCTTTACGGTCGCCTGCTGCCTTTCCCCGCCTGTGACTCCCTGGGCAGCATTTATATCTCGAACATCGGGATCTCCGCCTATGTCTATGCCACCGCCGGCGCGGCGGGTCACATCGACGTGGTGATCGATGTCGAGGATGGCGGCATCACCATCGGTAACCTCAGTATCGATTTGAACGATCCGATCTGCGACCTGATCTACGATTTCCTGTTCAGTACCCTCAATCCGGTCATCCGGAGCATCCTGGTCACCACCCTGCAGGATGTCATCGAACAGGATGTTGCGAACCAGGTGGAAGAACTGCTCAATGAACTGCCGTTCAATTTTCAGTTCGAACTGATGGGCGTGACCCTTGATATCGGCCTCAATGCCCAGGATATCACCATGGATGCCAACGGGATGAACATCTGGCTACGGGGCGATGTGAGCAGTGATACAACCTCGGATTGCGTGCCGCCGCAACCGGGTTCTTACTTCACGCCCTCGGATCGTCCCGGGTACGGATTGAATGTCCCGTTTTCCAATCCACCGGTCCCTTACGAGGCGGCCATGGCCATCAACGACGACCTGCTCAATCGAGCCCTCTATACAGCTTACAACTCCGGACTCATGTGCATCTTTCTCGATCCCCAGGCCATGGAGGACTTCGGCCTGCCTTTTCCCATCACTTCCGCCCTGTTCGCGGCGGCAGTCCCCCGGCTCAACGAGATCGCCCAGAACGCTCCCATGACCCTCATCATTACTCCCAACGAGCAGCCGGTCGTCTCCTATAACATGTATACCAATCCATTTCCCCTGGAGATGTGGATGCATGAATTGGATATGGAGGTCTATATATATGCCTGGGAGCGGTGGATGCACCTTTTCACTCTCCGGGTCAACGTCGACGATATTCAGGCGGATGTCGAGATCACTCCCGAAGACATGATTCACATCACCCTGGATGAAAACATCAGCGTCACCAATACGGTGATCTGGGATGAGTTGCTCAACCTCACACCCCAGGAACGCGCCAATGTCGAATCAATCCTTCCCACCGTGGTGGGGATGATCCTGCCCATCCTGCTCGACTCCATAGAGGACTTTCCCCTGCCGTCCTTTGAACAGTTTGCGATCTCTGTCACGGACATCGTCACGCACGGCAGCAGGAATTATCTGGGAATTTTCGGCGACCTCGTGTTCCGCGAAGCTGATCGGAGCCTGAAGTCCGATGCCGTCCCCCTGCGGGTAAAGGAGCAGGCCCAGGAACGGCTGCAGTAGCGGATTCGGGGCCTGATGCGCAAGCCAACTGACTGACGGCATCGCGCCCCCGCTCCTGATGGCGATTGCGTTTGATTCAGATGACGGAGCCAGGTGTTCGTACGGTTGATTCCCTTCCAGGGATTGAGGTTATCAAGAAAAGGCTCACTTTCCGGTCAGCCGTTTCAATCCTGGTGAGTGATTGGTTGAGTGGAGCATGGGAATGTCTCAGAGCCAGTTCAGTTGAATTCCAGGTTGCCCTCCTTGACACCGACATGAATCGTATCACCTGGCTTGAAGTCACCCTGGAGAATGCGCAAGGCGAGCGGGTTTTGCAGGAACCGCTGAATCGCCCTCTTGAGCGGACGAGCTCCGAATTGTGGATCGAAGCCTTCGGCGGCAAGCAGTTCCTTGGCGTCCCGATCGATATGCACCGACAGTTTCCTGTCCGCCAGCCGGCGTTCGAACTCGTCGAGTTGGATGTCGACAATCTGCACGATCTGCTCCATGCCAAGGGCACGAAAGATGATGACATCATCGATGCGGTTGAGGAATTCGGGTCTGAAGGTCGATCTCAATTCACGATTGACGAGATCGCTCATCCGCTCATAGTCGTTGGCGCCGAGTTGCTGGATGAAGTTGGAGCCGAGGTTGGAGGTCATGATGATGACGGTGTTGCGGAAATCCACGGTGCGGCCCTGTCCATCTGTGAGGCGGCCATCATCGAGGACCTGGAGAAGCACATTGAAGACATCTGAATGGGCTTTTTCTATTTCATCGAACAGTATCACCGCATATGGCCGGCGTCGGATGGACTCGGTGAGATAGCCGCCTTCCTCGTAGCCGACATAGCCGGGCGGGGCGCCGATGAGCCTGGCTACAGAATGCTTCTCCATGAATTCGGACATGTCGATGCGCACCATGGCCT
>JAFGDC010000285.1 GCA_016932295.1 candidate division CSSED10-310 bacterium | reverse complement strand
CCGCGTGTGATTCGCGGCAGTGGCCGCACCCAGGCGGGCAGGGCGGCTGGCACGTGCCGCCACGCTTGAAGGGACGGTCATCATGGATCACGCACTCGCGCCGCGATCCCGCCGCCGGAGCCGGCAACGATGAGCTATATCGTTCTGGCCCGAAAATGGCGGCCTCAGACCTTCGCCGATGTGGTCGGCCAGGAACATGTCACCAGGACCCTGGTCAACGCCATCACCAGTGAGCGGATCGGGCACGCCTTCCTGTTCGCCGGCCCGCGGGGCGTCGGCAAGACCACCACCGCCCGGCTGCTCGCCAAGGCCGTCAACTGCCTCAATCCCACCAACGCCGAACCCTGTAACAACTGCTTCGCCTGCAAGGAAATCACCGCCGGCTCCGCCATCGATGTCCTGGAGATCGACGGCGCTTCCAACCGCGGCATCGACGAGATAAGGGAACTGCGCGAAAACGCCAAGTACGCGCCAGCCTCCCTGCGCTACAAGATCTACATCATCGACGAGGTCCACATGCTCACCCAGGCGGCCTTCAACGCCCTCCTGAAAACCCTGGAGGAACCCCCGCCACACGTCAAGTTTATCCTCGCCACCACCGAACTGCACAAGGTACCGGTCACCATCCGCTCCCGTTGCCAGCGCTACCAGTTCCGCCGGATCCCGGTGGCGGCGATTGCCGACCAACTGCAGATCATCGCCGACGCCGAAAAAATCCCCGTCCAGGACGCCGCCGTCACGCTCATGGCTCGCATGGCCGACGGCTCCATGCGGGACGGCGAGTCGATCCTGGACCAGATGATCGCCTTCTGCGATGGTGAAATCACCTTCGAACTCGTACTGGACCTGCTCGGACGTCTCGATCCGGAAATCATCCACGAATTGGGCGCCGCCATCCTGGAAGGTCACCCCGAACCAGCCATGACGCTCGTCAGCCGCTTCCTCGACCAGGGCGGCGATGTCCTCCAGGTCCTGCCGGAACTCATGCAATACCTCAGGGATCTCATGCTCATCCGCACCCTGGGTGCGGATTCCGACATGGTGGAGCGACACGAACGACAAAAACAGCACATGCGCGCACTGGTGGAAACCCACCCGCTGGATACCCTGGCCCTCTATTACAAAATTGCCTCTGACGGTGAACGGCAGGTGCGCTATTCACCCCTGCCGCGCGCCGAACTGGATGCAATCGTTCTGCAATTGTGCGGCATGCGGCGACTCATCAGCCTTGACAAACTCCTCCAGCGGACCGACCGGATCGAAGTGCGCATCGACATGGCACCTGCGGCGGCACCTGCCACACCGGTCATGACCGCTTCCCCGCCTCGGCTGAAACCAGCGCCGCCCACGCCGGCGGAAACCAAACCAGCCGCCGCGCCCACGCCGGACAGCGCCGCGCCACGTGACCTGTTCACTCCCCCTGCCGCCGGCACCACCGCCACGGCATCCGCCGGTGAGACGGGGAACGGGCTCCTCGGCAGTGAAGAACTGCGGGATCTCTGGCGCGCCGCCGTGGACGAATTGAGCCGCGAACGGCCGCAACTCGCCGCCATCCTGGAATACGCGGTGCTGGAACAGGAACCGGACGGCCCCCTCCGCGTGGTGTATGGACCGGAGGCACCCCAGTTCAGCCGCGCCAAAACCGAGGAACGCGACAACCTGCTCGCCATCGGGACCATCCTGGAGCGGCTCCTGGACGGTCCCGTCAAACTGCTGGTCGGCGTTTCCAGGGACCGCAAACAGAGCCTCATCAGCCAGGTACGACTGCAGCGCCGGAAGGAAGAACGCGGACGTCTCAGGCAGGTCATGAAAAACCCGCTGATCCGCGAGGCATTGGACATGTTCGAAGGTAAAATAGTCAAAGTCACCGAACGCCGGGAACAGACCGCCTGCGCCTGTGAAACGGCTGAAGATGACCCGGATTCGGAGATTCCAACCAGTGGAGAAGAACAATGAAGTTTATGAACTTCGTCAAGCAAGCCCAGGAAATGGTCGCCAACATGGAGAAACTGCGCGAACAGGTGAAGCAGAAAACGGTGACCGTGGAAGTGGGAGGCGGACTGGTGATCGTGACCGCCAACGGCGAGAACGAACTGCTGGCGGTAAAAATCAAACCCGAGGCGATGGACCAGGAAGACCCCACCCTGCTGGAGGACCTGGTCATCTCCGCCGTGAACGAAGCCATGCGCCAGGTGAAGCAGCTTGTCCAGCAGGAAATGGGCACCCTCACCAAGGGCATGAACCTGCCTGACCTGGGAAACCTCAAGCTGCCCGACCAGGAATGACCTCGTGATTCGTACGTCACGCTCACTGCGGGCGCTGATTAATGAGTTCAGGAGATTGCCCGGAATCGGGGAGAAGAGCGCTTATCGCCTGGCGTTCCACGTGCTCAAGAATCCACGCGAGGACGCGGTGCGGCTGGCGCGCGCCCTGGTGGAGGTGAAGGACAGGGTGAAAAACTGCTCCATCTGCTTCAACATCACCGAGGAGGATCCCTGCGCCATCTGCGCGGATACGGGACGGGACCGGAGGATGCTGTGCGTGGTGGAGGAACCGGGCGACCTGATGGCGGTGGAAAAAACCAACGAGTTCAAGGGTATGTACCATGTGCTCGGCGGCGTCTTGTCACCGCTTGACGGCATCGGACCGGAACGACTTACAATAAAAGAGCTGCTGGCGAGGCTGGGAGACGATGTCAGGGAAGTCATCATCGCCACCAATCCCAGCGTGGAGGGCGAGGCCACCGCGCTCTACCTGGCGAGGCTGATCAAACCCCTGGGCATCGCCGTCACCAGGATCGCGCATGGCATACCCGTGGGCGGCGATATCGAACTGGCGGACCAGTCCACCATGGCTCGCGCGCTGGAAGGCAGGAAGGAATTTTAAGATGACGAGACCGGGAACCGCCGCGGTGCTCAGCCTGATCCTGCCCGGCATGGGGCAGATCTATAACGGACATTTTTTGCGGGCGCTGTTCTGGCTGATCGTCACGCCGGGATTGTGGATCGGCAGCGGCGGCCTGCTGGGATGGATCTGCCACGTCATCGCCTCGATCACGGCGTATAACAAGGCAATGGAGTAACCCGGCGTTCCATCGATCCGCGTGGCCGGACAAAAGACGAGCGTCGAACCTGGGGCGACCCGTCAAGGGAGGGAGTCGAGGATGTACCTGATAGTAAAACTGATACGGATATACATGTGGATCATCATCGCCCGGGCGGTGGTGTCCTGGACGCCGGCACCCCGGCAACACCCCCTGGTGAAATTTCTGCGGGACATCACCGAACCGGTGCTGCGACCCATCCGGCGGCTCATCCCACCCCGCGTGACGGGCAACATCGACCTCTCCCCCGTCATCGCCATTCTGGGTCTGGAACTGATCGCGCGGGCGCTCTGGTAAGCAAGGCGCCATTATAGGAACGCAAGACGCCATCGAAGGAGCGCAAGGCGCCGCCTTGCCCTGGTCATGCAGCGTTGCACGCTGCAT
>JAFGDC010000284.1 GCA_016932295.1 candidate division CSSED10-310 bacterium | reverse complement strand
TGACAAGCTTCCCAGCTCTTCATGTCGAACTGCAGCAGGTCGGGGAAGTTGATGGTGTCCACGCGGGGAAAATGCTCTTTCACCGCCTCGAGCTTATTGACCACGTACCGATTGTTCAACGGCACCAGTTCGATTGAGATCCTTGCCATGACGTCCTCCTCGGCTCCCGCGGCTATAGCGCCAGCAGCGGCCCATGTTACCAGAACCGGGCCTGGTTGAGCCAGCCGTGGACCGAAGCGAAGATAACGAGGGCGTTGACCGGCCGCCATCGGGATGGGATGCGCCGGGCTCACCCGGGGTCGGGTGACAATGCAATGACACCCGCGGCCCCGCCGACTGCCGGCGAAGCGTGCATCGGCCATCCGGTAAAGGATGTGCCTGATTGAAGCGACGGGATGCCGCGTGTGTTTAACGGCCCGTCCGTTTGTGAGTATGAAATATCTGTAGACGCGGCGAGCGGGAGAGTCATACTATATTTTTTTACCCTCGGGAGCGTCGGTCGTGGGGGATCGAATCTGAGTGGCGGGACAGGGGAGCGCATGCCGATTCGAGCCACGCGACGGCTGGCTGGAGGCGCAGGGAGCCATGTGGTCCGCCAATCTTTACCGGTTGTTCAGATCATTGCAACACAGGAACTTCAGACTCTTCTTCATAGGGCAAAGCATCTCCCTGATAGGTACCTGGATGCAGATGACCGCGGTAGCGTGGCTCGTCTGGCGCCTCACTCACAATGCCTGGCTGCTGGGATTCGTCGGCTTCGCCGGGAGGATCCCCACCTTCGTCATGGCCCCATTCGCCGGTGTCCTCGTGGATCGAATGAATCGGCATCACCTGGTCATCCTGGCACAGGTGCTGGCCATGGGACAGGCTTTCATGCTCGCCGCTCTGATGTATTCTGGACGCATAGAGATCTGGCACGTGGTGATGCTTTCCCTCTTCCTGGGTTTCGTCAATGCGCTGGACGGTCCCGCGCGGCAATCACTCCTGGTGCAGTTGATCGCCCGGCGCGAGGATCTGAACAACGCCATCGCCCTCAATTCCACCATGGTCAACGGCGCCCGGCTTATCGGGCCCTCTATTGCCGGGCTGTTGATCGCCGGCGCGGGTGAGGCGATGTGCTTTCTGATCAACGGGATCAGTTACATCGCCGTAGTGGCCGGATTGTTAGCCATCCGGATACCACCGACGAAGAAACCCGGCCGGAACGGCGCCATGCTGGACAATCTCAAGGAGGGATTCCGTTACGCTTTCGGGTTTCCACCGATACGTTCCCTGTTGTTCCTGTTGGCCCTGGTCAGCCTCACCGGTGCTTCCTATACACAGCTTTTACCTATTTTCGCCCAACAGGTCCTGCACGGCGACGCGCGCACACAAGGCTTCCTGGTCTCCGCCGCCGCCGTCGGCGCCCTCGCCGGCGCACTTTACCTGGCGGGCCGGCGCAGCGTGCAGGGATTGGGCAAGGTGCTCGCCTGGGCACCCGTGGTGTTCGGCCTCGGCCTGATCGGACTGGGGCTTTCGACTCGATTGTGGCTGTCGCTGACGGTCATCCCCGTTGCCGGCCTCGGCATGATGGTGCAGATGGCCTCGACGAATACCGTGCTGCAGACCATCGTGGACGATGACAAGCGGGGCCGGGTGATGAGCTTCTATTCCATGGCCTTCATGGGCATGGTACCCCTGGGCAATCTTGTGGCCGGCTCCCTGGCCCATTTGATAGGTGCTCCACTGACGGTTATTCTCGGCGGCTCCTTCTGTATCGCCGGTGCTTTTTGGTTCGCCCTCCGCCTGCCAGCATTGCGAACCTGTATACGCCCAAGTGAAACCTGTGACGGTGTCATCCGGGAAGTGGCTGACGGCCTGCGATCAGCCAGTAACGGGATCCTGTGATGATCGAGACGGCGCGTTATTCGGAATCGCACCTGTATGCCGTAATCAAACCGGGATTCAACCTGGCGGATGTCGAGCGGCGGTTTCGTTGGAATGAACGGCACAATGTGGACTGGTTTATCTATAAAACCACCGGTGCGGTGCTCGGCTGGGTCAACGTGAACTGGAACGGAATGAACGATGACGGCATCTGTCCAGAAATTTTCGACCTCTACGTGATGGCCGGTCACCGTTCCCGCGGCATGGGCACAGCGCTCCTCGGGTTCTGCGAACTGGAAGCGCTGGCCCGGGGATTCCCGCGTATCGGCCTCTGTGTCAATCCGGTCATCAACAGCCGCGCCATGTCATTGTATGCGAGATCGGGTTATATCAAGGCGGGGAAACTGTTCCCGAACGGCGCGTGCGATGGCATCGAGGACTGGACCATCGCCATGAAGAAACCGTTATGAGGAACCCGCCGGCGGTCGTCAACAACAACGAAACCGGTCGCGCCAGAAACCGTCGCGTTGAATCGGTGGCTCGGTAAACCGTCTCAGCCATGCCGGCAGCGGGTGTTTCCCGTGCCACCGATTGCGTGCGATGTGCCCGCACGCCGCTCCGCCTGTTCCCGCGTAGGGCTCACCCATCGGTGACGAGCCGTTTACCCATGCTCACGCAGTCATCCCGTGTGTACCCAAGGCGCCGGTAAAATGCCATCACCCTGATGTTTGAAGAGCGGATCTGAAGATTTATTTTCGGGCAGCCGCAAGCGTGGAGGACTGTCTCCGCCGCAATCATCATGCGCCGGCCGAAGCCGCGGCCTTGAAACATCCGGCTCACCGCCAGGTAGTTGATCCACCCGCGGTGCCCTTCGTATCCAGCCATGACCGAAGCCGCCACCACGCCGTCCACCGTGCCGATGAGGAATAATTCAGGCTGTACCGCCCGTTTACGCTCGATGTCCTTCCACGGGTCGTTCCATGGCACCACCAGGCCGCACTCCCGCCACATGGCCACCACGGCTTCGGAATCGCCCACATCGAACTGACGAATCACCAGGCTGCTCATACCGGCACTCTATCTCCTGTTCACCATCGGATACAGGAGGATTCCGCGCACATCTCCCAGGTCCTGACCGCAGATCACCGGCCGCTTACCCTGCGTCCACCAGCCGCAAAGCCAGCCGGCCGGCGCTCACGGCGTCCCTGGCATACCCGTCGGCGCCGATCTCGTCGGCGAACCGTTGGGTCACCACCGCGCCTCCAACCATGGTGCGGATTTCAGGGAACGTCCCATTCACCGCTTTTACCACCGCCGACATGCTGGGCATGGTGGTGGTCATCAGTGCACTCAATGCCACGATTCTGGGCTGATGCTCACGGACCGCATCCAGGATCGTTTCCAGCGGCACGTCCTTGCCCAGGTCCACCACGGTGAAGCCATGGTTCCGGAGCACAATGGAGACGATGTTTTTGCCTATATCATGGATATCACCCTTGACCGTGGCGAATACGATGGCGCCGCGCCCGGCGGTATCGCCGCCGTCGCTCCGCAGTTTGTCTTTCAGCGCTTCGAAGGCGGCCAGCATGGTTTCTCCCGAGAGGATCAACTGGGGCAGGAAAAACTCTCCTTTTTCATACCTGTCACCCACCTCGTTCATCACCGGCATCAGCATGTCCTGGATGATTTCATAAGGAGGGTGTTCCACCGCGGCCGCCAGCGCCAGCGCGGAGATGCCGTCCCGGTCGCCCTGCAGTATCGCCTGCCTCAGCCTCGTCCGGGTGTCCATGACAGGCGCTTCGACACGCGGCGTCGCCGGCGCTGCCTCCCTGCCACGACAACGGGCAATGTAGCGCGCCGCGCCATGGTCACGACCGCTCAAGACCTCGGCCGCCAGCGCAAGTTCCATGATGCTGTCCTGCAATGGATTGACGATGGCGGCGTCGAGCCCGGCGCCGATGTTCATGGCCAGGTAGGCCGACGTCAACAATGGTCGTTGAGGCATTCCGAAGGAGACATTGCTGATCCCCAGTACCGTTGTCAGTCCGAGTTCCTCGCGCACCTGTCGCACCGCGCGCAGGGTGTGCATGCCCTGGTCCTGATGGGAGCCGGCGGTGAGAGTAAGGCAGTCCACCAGCAGGTCCTGGGGCCTCAAGCCTAATGCCTGCGCCTCGGCCAGTATGCGCCGCAGGATGCGAAGTCGTCCCGCGGTGTCCTCCGGCAGTCCCCGGTCATCGATGGTGAGGCAGATGAGCGCCGCTCCGTAGCGCGCCGCCACCGGCAGCACCGCTTCCATACGGGCCTTTTCACCGCTGACCGAATTGATGAGCGGCCGCCCCGCGTACACTGTGCAGCCCGCCTCCAGCGAGCGTGGGTCCGGACTGTCGAGGCTCAACGGGGTACCGGTGACATTCTGCACGGCCATGATCGCTCGTTTCATGAACGCAGGTTCATCGATACCAGGCACCGAGACATTGACATCCAGCACATGAGCGCCGGCTTCAGCCTGCGCACGGGCATCCTCCAGCAATGGTTGCATATCCCCCTGGCGGATGGCCCTGGTCAGCGTTTTTCGGCCGGTCGGATTGATCCGTTCACCAATAACCGTGAACGGCAGGTCAGGTCCAATACGATGCTCCTGCACCCTGCTGCCCAGCAGCACACCGTCGAGGCGCCGGCGATTCGGCGGCTTGCGGTCACCCACCATGCGCCGCAGTAGTTCGATGTGGGCCGGCGAGGTGCCGCAGCAACCGCCGATGATGGCCACACCAAGATCGAGGAATTGCGCGGCGGCGGCCACATAGACGTCCGGCGCCATGTCGAAAATCGTGCGGGTACCCTCCAGGCGGGGCAGACCGGCATTGGCCTGGGCGATGAGCGGCAGATGCGTCGCG
>JAFGDC010000283.1 GCA_016932295.1 candidate division CSSED10-310 bacterium | reverse complement strand
TATCATTTTGTCGCGTATCTCATCGCCGCCGACCTGGAGGATCTCTACCTGGAGAATTTGCGAAGCCGTGACTTCGATCTCTTCAAATGCTCACTGGATGCCCTGAGCCGGCTGCACAGTGAGCGGGCCCTCGAGCCGTTCTTCCAGGTGCTCGGCGACCTGATCCGGGACTATTACTTCCCGACACGGGAATGGCTCGGCGACAAGGCAACGAATCGAAGGAGCACCATTAGGCATATTGTTATCGCCTTTCGCGACATCGGCGAGGCGGCGGTGCCCTTTCTGCTGCGTCATATGGATGATCCGAATCCGGAGGTGCGCCGGCAAGTCGCCCTGGCGCTGGGGTTGTTGAACCGCCATGAAGCGGTGCCGGAACTCATGGCGGCGCTGCGGGAGTCAACAAACATCGGCGACAAATTAACGGCAATTCAACTGTTTGATGATCTCCATGCGCATGAGGCCATTCCTCTTCTGATCCAGGCGCTGCGGGATCCTTATCAGGACAACCGCGGATTCTATGATATTCGTTACATCGGGTGCCTGACATTGAACAGACTGGGTGTGGAGTGCGTCAAACTCGGTGATGGCGAGTATGTCCTGGCTGAACCGGCACACACCAGCGGCCAACCGCCGGTGAAGGACCGGTAGGTCCGGCGCCGCGGTAGATGGAATGGATGGTTTCAATCTCACCCGAGCGATTCATTGCCAGAGTGAAGGAGCAATTTCCGTAGAGAAGGCAAGGTTCTGCCCTGAGTGGGTCTCGTTTCATCGATATCTTTCATCGATATCTTGGTTGACCGGCACATCATTGGACGGTAACAGGCTGTCACCGAGAGTAATCGATGCCTCCGCTCCAATTATGGAAAGGTGACACCTGTTATATGGTGTTAAGCCGGTGTGCGCACGATGAGGAAAACCCGGCCATGTTCCGGATGATCGCCATCCTGTTCATTGTAAATGGCACCGCACTGAAATAATAAAATTACTATATCAGATTGTATAACAAGCATTTTGAGTGCATGGCTCACGATAAGCCATGAGTCGATGCTGGATTGCTGGAAACTGGACGGGATACCAACACTCTAAAACAGTATTTTTGATGCCTGGCAGTTTTCATCATTGACAGATTTTCAAGAGCCAGATATATTAATTATTGTAATTATAAGAGAGTATTTAACGATGGCGAATTATAAGATACTTTTTAGTTCCGAACCGCCTGCGACGCAGCTCGAGATGTCGATCCAGGCGCACTTTTCGCACATCAAGACCCCACGCGAAAAGGAGCGTGATGAAGGCATCCTCCTACACTAATTTCAGTGAAGGCAACTGTCTCACTCATGTTGGCAGAGAGTGCCATCCTCAGGTATTGTCACAGGTTGTCAGATGGATATCCTCATCAGGCGCTTGACGATAATTGGTACAAAGACTCTTTCAATTATACAATCACGCCGGGAAGGAGATATATTCAGATTCGGGACATCAACTATGGATGGTGACGACGATGACGATTGAACCAGGCACTGTTTTCCGATTACAGGCACGCCAGGAATACGTGCAAGATATTATTTACAGTGATGATAAAAAGAACTTCCTCCGGCCCGCGAAACAGACATGGGAAAACAAGCATGATCTTTGGTTGCATGGATTTCGCGATGGAAACCAATGCTGGATCGTGGGAGCATCCTGGTCCGCCTCACAGGATCATGGACGTCTTGACATCCTGAAACCGACGGAAAAAATAAGCCGAATTAACTATTGGAAGCTATTCCGCCACTCAGACACCGGCACCTACTGCAATTTCAACGTCTCACACTGTTATCAACAGGTATACGGAGGCGGCAGTCTCCAGGATCCGGACGGTTCTATTCCAGGAGGCGAACGCAGTGCCAACGGCCTCCTGGAAGCACTCAGTACAAGTCCATTATGGAGCCAGCCAACATCTGAGGAAGCCGGATCGATTGCGCGCGATGGAGGATTCGTGATCGCCGGCCGGCGCAACAACCATGGCCATGGCCATGTAGTGTTCCTCATCGAAGGATGTGAAGACGCCGCCGAAAGCGGAGAATTGTGCTGCTTCAATGTGGGTCTCGGCATTCCGAAAAAATGCTCGCTGTCCACCGCTTTTGGATCGCTCAATGGCATAAAGTTCCTCACTCCCAAGCAAACGTACGAAGCATGGACCAATTCATGAGTTTAACCTGAACGGCCCAGAACATTCTGTGCGAACCGGAACCGGCAATCCACAGACGACCATTGTCACGTTGAGATACGGGAATTGCAGGCCAGTAATGCAACCATGGACGACACGTAATGCCGCACAGTGGTCGGCTATATGGAAGGAATGGTACCAGGCCAGGATGATCTGGCTACTCCAAAACAGGCATCTTCTCGGGGGATTCTGTGACACAAGGCCTTTCATCGCAACAAAGGGTGCGTGAGAATGATACCCTGATGCGGGTCTGTCGAACCCGTGGGCCCAGAGAGCCCGCGGTGCTCAACCGCGATCATCACGCCGCTTCCGTAATGCCGTCTTGATCCCCTGGCACACTCCTCACCGGTTCCATCCCTCAATCCCTCAATCTTTCAAGCTTTCAATCTTTCAAGCTTTCAAGCCGCAGCATGCTATTTGTAATCAGCAGCAGCCGCTCCACCGCCAGGCCGGGACGATCCGGATCGTCCCCGCCGGAATCTGCACGACTTCCTCGTCATCCAGGGTGACTACCAGAGCCTCACTTATCCCCGTCTCGCCCATGCCCTGCTCCAAGGCGGCGAATTCGCGCTCCCGCGTTGACGCGGAGGCCAGTTCGGCGCATACCTGGATCAAGCTCCTGCTCCCCGTGGAATCTGTAACCAGGAAATCGATCTCTCGACCCGTCCCGGTAAGGTAATAACTGATATCCACCCATTGCCGCCTCAGGTGAAGAAAAACGAACGTTTCGAGCACGCAGCCCCAGTTGTTTGACCGGGACTGACTGCATGCATGCACGAGGCCCGGATCGATCGCGTACACCTTCCTCGGATTGACCTGCTTTCGCCGCTCAGACGCCGAATGAATGGGAACCTGGAAAAAAAGGTACGCGTCCGATAGATGGTCGAGATAACCGTGCAGGGTGTCCTTGGCAACGGCAATGCCGCGCGAACGAAGGTCATTGTAAAACCTGTTCACACTGAAAAGCCCCGCCGGCGCGCCAAGCAGATGACGGATGAGATGTCGAAGCGCCACCGTGTTCGAAATGCCGTGACGCTCCACCACATCCCTCAGTATCACCACATCGAGATACTCCTGAAGAACCCTGATCCTGTATTCCTCCTCGAGATCCTGCACCTCGGGGAAACCACCAGTGAGCAGATACCGCCTGAGATGATTGGACAACCTGGCCCGCAGCCTCGAGCCCGGACTCCTGCCGCTGTCCACGGCAATCCCGGCGTGAACGAGGGATTCCCCGAAACTGAACGGAAAGATTTCCGTCGATAACGCGCGCCCCCTGAGAGACGTTGCAATCTCCCGGCTGAGCAAGCTGGCCGATGAACCCGTCAGGCAGATGTGCAGATTCTCGGTGTCCACCAGCCTTCGGACAAACCGATCCCAGCCCGGCACCGTGTGTATCTCATCGAAAAAAAAGGCGCATTCCGTTTCCTTGAGGGCGGGAAAGAGCCGGAAATAGACCTCCGTAATCCTGGACAGATCGTCCGAAGTGATCGGCAGAAGCCTTTCATCCTCGAAGTTTATATAAAGGATGGACTCCTTCGCTCTGCCTTCGTCCAGAAGCCTCTTCATGACCTGATAGAGGAACCAGGTCTTGCCGGCACGGCGCATGCCCACGACCGTATCGACCTTGCCAGGCAGCCAGGGGATCACCGCCGCCCTCTCAGTCATGGAAGGTAACGCGCGCTCGTGAAAGTCAGCTATAAGCCGTTCAAAAATTTCGTTCATGTCCTGTTTTATACCTCTCATAAGGACAAGATGTCAAGTATTTGTCCTTCCATGAAGGACAATATATCTTCCCGGACCATTCCCGCGCTGCGATGGGACGGTGCGCTATTCGGACGAGACTGGGTAATCCACGAGAAAAATCGCCAACAAAGTGGTGGACCAGGACCGAATGGAAGAGAACCAGACCAGGATGGTCTGGCTACACATCAAAACAGGCATCTTCTCGGGGGATGTTGTGACATAAGGCCTTTCAACGCGACAAGGAGCGCGTGAGAACGATGCCCTGATACGGACCTGTCGAGCCCGCGGTCCAAGAGGGCCGGCGCTCCGGCGGGGAGGTACCCACTTCAAACACGCCGTCTGGAAGAGAACGCCGGTTCACGATACAATCCACCTGCAGACACAACGTATCCACCTCGAAAGAAGGGATCCGGCCCAGATGAAGGATACAGAAGAACGGCTCGATGCAATCGCCGGCACGTCCGCCAGCGATGTATCCGGTTGGCTCGATGTCGCATTCCAGAGCATCCTTGGCCGCCTACCCGATCCGGAAGCCCGCGCCCACTATTCTCATACGCTGATCTCGGGAAAACAGACACGCCGCCAGGTTCTCAACGAAATGGCGGCTTCCACTGAATACAGGAATATCGAGAAAAGAAGGGTCGAGCTGCTCGGTCCGTATTTGCTGAAAAATGACCTGGAGACGGACGGTTACGAATGCATCAGGAAGCTGCAACTCGAGGTCACCACCCATTGCAATGTCGATCCCCCCTGCGCCATGTGCGTGCGGACCTGGACAAAGGGACCACCCCGCAACATGAGACCGGAACACCTGTCGTCGTTCAGGGACTGGTTGTCCGAGGATGCCGATATCACCCTCTTCGGACAGGGTGAACCGTTCATGAATCCCCGTTTCTGGGAGTTCGTGGATGAACTTCACCGCCCCGGCAGGCGGATCGGGTTTTCCACCAACGGTCTCCTCATGAACGAGGCTCATTGCAGAACACTCGTCCTGAAAAAAATCGACTGGCTGAACATCTCCATGGATGCCTGCACACACAAGACATACGCAAGAATCCGCGGGCAGGATTTCGACAAACTGCGCGGAAACATCCGGCGGCTGACCGGCATGAGAACCGAACTACCGCCGGAGATCTGCGTGAACATGACCATCATGCAGAGCAATGTCCACGAAGTGACCGGCTTCTGTCACCAAGCTGCCGATCTGAAGGTGGACAAGGTCCTGTTCTCACCTCTGTGCCCGGTCAACTCTCCGAAGAAAACCACACCGGCACCCGATGGCGGAACATTCGAGTACGAACTGGAAGCCATCTACCAATCCACGAACCGTTCGGTCCGAACGCAACTGGCGTTGGCGGAACAACTCTGCCTCGAACTTGGGATCGCCTTCCATTATTCCGGTGACTACCCGCACTTTTCTTCCGAACAGGTCGGACCGGCACCGGCGACCGGCGCACGAATCGATTGCCGCGCGCCCTGGTCTTCAGCCTGGATAGGACTGGACGGCAGCGTCTGCTTCTGCAACTACCAGCGGGGCCTGGGTCCCGCCCTCATCCTGGGCAATATCGAAGTGGGTTCCCTCGGGGATATCATGAACGGCTCATTGGCGGCTTCCATCCGCAACCAGATTCTGAACGAACCGCTGCCCGATGTCTGCCAGGGATGCCCCATCTACGAGGCGGCTCGGTGCCGCCTGGTTGCCGACCCCGCCTGTTCCGCCGGCTCATGACGGGAAGTATTGCACACATGTCTGACCAACCCGCGGCGACGCGATCCGCCCGTTTTTCGCTATGGATAAAAGTGACCCGCTACTCGCGCCGGGACGGTCACGGCACTTTCAACGCAGGTTCAGCCGGAATTCCACGGATCGCACCAGACGGTGATTGTGTTCAGTCATAACGTTCGCGGGTTTCCGCGTCACTCATGGTCGGTGCAATCAACGGCTTCCAGGCGGGATCCTCCCATGTCCCGAGATGCGTATGCATGTCGAGATACTTTTTCGGTATCGGATGGGTGCCAACCACCACCCCGACCCCGTAACGTTTTTCAAGAAAAGCCGTGAACGCTTCGATGTAAGGACAGGGTGGATACCCCACCACCAGGCCGGTGGCCAGATGAATCACCTCGGCGCCGTTCCTGACCATCTCTTCGCCCGCATACTCTATGTTGCCGCCGGGACAGCCATCACACGTCGTGAACCCCACCAGCTCGACTTCAGTGTCTGCGTATATGCTGAATGCACCTTCCCTGTTCCTCATCGCCCGGAGGCATTTGCCGCCGGCACATCGGCGATAGCGGTCGCAGATGATGATCCCGATTCGCGTTGTTCCATTCATTCCAAGCCCTTTCCGCTGTTGCGGGACAGGTGGCGCCCCGCCCCTCCGGAGGCATTTCCTCCATCGTGGTACCTTCAGTTACAAGATACGTCATCTTGTCTTCCCGTTTCAAGCGATGTCTCCATAAGACGGCGGTCCAAGGGGGTCGAGGTCCGATGGATAAGTCGCACAGCGTGCAACGCTGCGCGACCAGGGCGAGGCGGCGCTTCGCGGTCCTTCTGTGTCTCGCGGTCAGATGGGGGGCGATGGAACAAAAAAAGCACTCCGCGGTATCGCGGAGTGCTCATGATAGGAGTGTGGCGAAACTCTCCATCCTCAACGGCGGAAGCGCTGCGCCGGGAGCGCCGCCGCCGATGATTCACGCATAGATGTTGTTCATTTCGTTGACGATCCAGCCGCCGCTGCACAGGTTGAAACACTCGCCGCAGTACATACACTGAGCGGCCATTTCCGGCACCAAGGCAATTTCACGATCCACGCCCCGACCGGCGAAATAGACGGCGTGCCGCTTGGTGATTTCAGCACAGTACCGCACGCACAAACCACACATGGAACAGTCAGTGTGACTGGGCTTGAATCTCGACTGAGTCACCCCGTACTTCTTCCCCAGCCCTTCCAGCGACGGCCACAGCAACTCGATGATCATCCGACGGATCTTGAGAAGCTCCTCGGTGTCCGTGCGGACCTCGAGACCATCCTCCACCGGATAGCAGCAGGACGCCACCAGGCGCCTGCGTCCGTTCTTGGTGATCTCCACCATGCACAACCGGCAGGCGCCGCTGGGTTCCAACCTATCATCGTGACAAAGTGACGGTATTTCAATGCCCGCCTCCCGTGCCGCCTTTAAAAGCATGGTACCCTCAGGCGCGGTAACTTCCCGGCCGTCAATAATGCAGGTAACGCTGCTCATGGTATTCTCCTTTGTTTCATTTCCGGACGTCATATCACACCCTCGCTTCAACCGGCAGGGCCGGCGACTGGGCGATGACAGCGCCTACCTTGGGAGGACAGGCCTTGACACAACTGCCGCAGCCGATGCACTCGGACGCCAAGATTCTGTACGCGCGCCCATCTCCCTTCACGATGGCGCCTGTGGGACATGCCTTGGCGCAGACTCCGCACCCCACGCACAGGTCGGGATCAATGCGGTAGCTGATCAGGGACTTGCATACCTTCGCCGGACACCGCTTCTCCCTGATGTGCGCCTCGTATTCCGAACGAAAATGCCGCAGCGTGCTCATCACCGGATTGGGAGCCGTCTGCCCCAACGCGCAGAGTGAAGCCTTGCGCATGAAGTCAGACAGTTCCTCCAGCAACTCGAGATCACCTTCCCGGCCCTCGCCGGTGGTGATCCTGTTGAGGATTTCCAGCATCTGGCGCAAACCCTCACGGCACGGCACACATTTGCCGCACGATTCACGCGCCAGGAAATCCACGTAGTACCTGGCCGTGTCCACCATGCAGGTGTCCTCGTCCATCACGATCAATCCACCGGAACCCATCATGGAACCGGCCTTGTCCAGCTCATCGAAATCCACCGGCAAGTCCAGCATGGATTCCGGAATCACGCCACCGGACGGACCTCCTGTCTGCACCGCCTTGATGCGGCGCCCGCCGGGGATTCCACCGCCGATTTTGAACACGATATCGCGAAGGGTCATACCCATGGGCACTTCCACCAGCCCGCTGTTGTTGATCTTGCCCACCAGCGAAAAGATCTTGGTGCCCTTGCTGCCCTCGGTCCCCATGGACCGGAACCAATCGGCGCCGTTGCGGATGATGAAGGGAACGTTGGCCCAGGTCTCCACGTTGTTGAGGCAGGTAGGCCTGTTCCAAAGTCCCTTGACGGAGGTGTGGATGTATTTCGGACGGGGCTCGCCCACGTGCCCCTCGATCGAAGCCATGAGGGCGCTGGATTCACCGGAGACGAAAGCGCCGGCGCCGCGATGGATGCTGACATCGAAATCGAAGCCTGAACCCAGGATGTCCTCACCAAGCAGACCGAAAGCCCGTGCCTCCTCGATGGCCAGCCTGGCATTCTCCACCGCCAGCGGATACTCCTGCCTG
>JAFGDC010000282.1 GCA_016932295.1 candidate division CSSED10-310 bacterium | reverse complement strand
CGTGCGGACCGCCCACCATCTGGATACGGCCCTCCTGGATCTGGACAGCGCCTGGAGCGCAAGTGGGGTGGGAGGAAGTCTTTTCCTGCGCGATGATCTCTATCATCCCAATGCCGCCGGACATGCCGACTGGGCGGCGCGGCTGGTGCCGGTCATCGCGTCACTGCCGGGATTCTCACCGGCCGCTCCCGTTGTCCGCGATCAAGGGGATGCCATTCCATTGCGCTTCGGCTACAGCGCCATGACCAATCTCCTGGTCCACCTGGGGACGGTTTTCAGCCGGACTGACATCCTTGAGGAAGCCGGCTTTTCAGCATCGATGACGGTTTTTCAGAGAGGGGATGCCCAGGCTTCCGCGCTGGCACGGCAAGACATCGATGCCACTTTCACCAGTGGTCTCGCCACCCTCGTAAACCTTCATCAGCTTCCGGGATTGCGCGTTGTCGCCTCTGTGGGTCCCGTCGGCAGACTGGGATTGGTGGTGCCGCGGACTGGATCGGTGCGAGCCGCCGCTGAATTGCGGGGGGCTCGCGTGGGACTTGTGCCCATGAGCAGCGCCGATTATGGATTGTGGCGTCTGTTGCGGCCTGCCGGTATGACCGAATCCGATGTGGAGATCGTGACGATGGAACATACGCGTCAGGCTGTCGAACATGCCTTCAGGAAGCATGAGATCGCGGCTGCGGTGATCTGGGATCCCCTTCTGGAAGCCTTGCTGGAAGAAGGTTCCGGGAGACTCGTCACGGCGGAGCCCTATCACGGCCACCTGGTGATGGCGGGAGAGTACCTGGATCGTTATCCCGGCGCCGCCGGGAACATTCGCCGGGCGCTCGCCGCGGCGTTTGCATTCATGGCCTCACAGCCGGTCGCGGTCCAGACCTGGGCCGCGGCAGCCTCGGGCTGGCGGCCGGAATTGTTCACCCCGCTGCTGGCTGCGAACGACAGGATCAGTAATGCTCGTACCGGGCAAGCAATCGACCCCGAGATGACCGATGACGAGAAGCAGTGGCTGCGGGATGCTGCCGACTGGTATGAATACAGGACTGGAGAACGGATCGCGCCGGGCGGATGGTAGCGCTTCATGGCCGCTCGGCGAGGGTGGAGATGCTGCTCAGGGCATCAATCGATCTGCTCGAGCAGAATATCCTCGAGATCGTGGTGGTCTTCGTGGACGGCGGTGATGGATTTGGCTTTCTTGTAGTTTTCCCAGACCTTGTTGATATACTTCTGTTTGTCGTCCTTGTTGCCGGCATCTACCGCCTGATGCTGCTTGCGGGCCTGGCGCTGGAAGGACCTGTAGGGATCCTCGCCGGTATAGTCCTTCAACGTGTACCTGGCCACGAAGGCGCCGCAGGTGATGCACTCCACGAACACCTCGACCTCCTCGCCTGGCTGAACCAGCACGTAGTTATGCATGATCACCGCACCGCATTTCGGGCAGTGCTCCCGTTTTGATTTGATGGCTTCAGGCATGGCTCACTCCTACCGCGTCCCTCCTGCGGCGTTCAACCTTTCGCAACGACATATTTCCGATAACCACCGCGAGGAGAGTGCTCCAGTTGCCGTCACTATACCAGCAACACGATTCTTTTTGAAAGGTTCCTCCACCTGGTTGATTCCCGTGTCCGGAGAGGGTCACTCGGTGATGGCCGTCGCCCAGTCGGGCATGACACTGAAATCGACGCCCCAGACCAGGGGCAGCAGGTAGACCACCGCGAGTGTGATGGCGATGGTGCCGATGATGTTGAGCCAGATGCCGCTCTTGGCCATCTGCTGGATGGTCACGCATCCGCTGCTGAAGACCACGGCGTTGGGGGGCGTGGACACGGGCAGCATGAATGCGAAGGACGCCGCCACACAGCCGCTGATGATGGCACCCAGGGGATGGATGCCGAGCGCCACCGAGGCGCTGCCGAGAATGGGAACCAGGAGGGTGGCGGTGGCGGTGTTGGAAGTGACCGAGGTGAGGAAGACGGTGATGAAGGCGACGATCCCCACGAAGGCGATGAATGGGAGGTTCTCGAGGATCGCCAGTTGCAACGCCACCCAGTTGGCCAGACCGGCCTGGGAGAAACTGTTGGCCAATGACAGGCCGCCGCCGAAGAGCAGAATGACACTCCATGGGATGCCCACCGCGGTCCGCCAATCAAGGAGAAATTTACCCTTCTTCAGATCCGAGGGAATGAGAAACAACAGCATGGCGCCGATAATGGCGATGTTGGCGTCACTCATCATGCGCAGCGCCGGTATCCTGTCGAAGACCACCCCGCGGATTATCCAGCAGGTGGACACCAGCACGACGACCGCCAGTATGCTTTTCTCTTCCTTGGACATGGGGCCCATCATTTTCAATTCCCGCTTGATGTGCGCGCCGCCGGAGCCGTCATCGTCGCCCCGGCCGACCGGGAAGAGGATCTTGGTGAGCAGGAGCCAGCACAGGAACAGCATGACCGCGGCGAGGGGCACGCCGAAGAGCATCCACTGAAAGAAGCCGATCTGTTGTTTGTAGAGCTTGTCCATCATGGCCACCATGACCGTGTTGGGCGGTGTGCCGATAATGGTGCCGACGCCTCCGATCGAGGCCGCATAGGCGATGCCGAGCATCAGTGCCTTGCCGAAATTGGCCTGCCTGGCATCCATGGAATCATCGTCACAGGGATTGATGAGGCCGGTGGTCTGTCGGAACACCGCCATCCCGATGGGGACCATCATCATGGCGGTGGCGGTGTTGCTGACCCACATGGAGAGCACACCGGTGGCCAGCATGAAGCCGAGCACGATACGGGCAGGACTCGTCCCCACCAGGCTGATGACGAACAGGGCCACCCGTCGGTGAAGGTTCCAGTGCTCCATGGTTACCGCCAGGAAGAAACCGCCCATGAACAGGAAGATCAGGTGGTTGGCATACGGCGCCGTGGCTTCGGCGGTGGGCATGACGCCCATGGCGGGCAGCACCGCGATGGGAAGCAGCGAGGTGGCGGGAATGGGAACGGCTTCGCTGATCCACCATATCGCCATCAACATGGTGAGCGCCGCCACTTTAAGTCCGGCGGGAGTCATGCCCTCCGGCGGCGGCAGCAACAGAACGAGAACGAAAACGAACGGTCCCAGCAGGAGGCCGGCCAATTTCTTGTTGCCATACATGAGACACCTCCGATCTCGAGAGGGCTCTTAAACTCCTTTTCGCATCGCATGTCAAGAATAATCGGACTTGATTACCAGTCGCGTCAGAGGTGCCGAAATGATTGAAATGCCGCTTCTTAGCCTCGTTTGCCATCGTGGTGCCCGACTTCGAAAGCGATGTCCTGATCACCTTGAATTGTCCCTTTCACCTTCTGGACAAGCGCTGTCCTCGCTGTCGGATCTCATCGGGCTGCATGGCTTTCAACTGCGTTACAGTTGACGTCAAGACAGGTTGACAGCCGGTCGCCAAGTCCATTCCAGCCACTCGTCACACGTTTTTTATGCGGAGTATCTAATTGAAATAAAAGAATATTTCGATGTCTCGTTCATCGAATTGTCAACTGGCACGGGGATTGCTCATTCCAATGGTGTTCCTGGTCACGCCGGCGGTTGAGGCCGGTCCGATCGGGACGGAAACCATTAACTGTTTCAAGGAGGTAAAGAATGAGGAATCTGTTGTGTTTCGGTTTGGTTGTGGCGGCGCTGCTGGCTGGTGTTTCCTTCACGGTGGGAGCCGCTTCCCAGGCTTCCTTCGAGGGCGTGGTCGATTTGAACACCGCCTCGGTCGAGGAGCTGTCTCAGGTCCCCTACATCGGGCAGGTGAAGGCCGAACGCATCGTTGCCTACCGAACCGAGAACGGTCCCTTCGAGAAGGTCGAGGACCTGATGAACGTGAAGGGGATCGGGGAAAAGACGTTCAACCGTATCAAGGATCATCTCGCGGTCTCTCTCACTCGATAGCCTCCACCACCTGAGGCGCCAGGCAGCGGCTGGCTCGGCCGCTGCCGTTTTATGTACTGGCGTTTACAGCATCTACTTCGGGGCGTTAGAATCATGTCCCGCAAGGAGAAAGGCATGGCAATCCGGGTCGCCAGAATAATCACCAGAATGCCTGTGGGCGGTATCGAGAAGAAGATCGTCCGCTTCTTTGAAACTGCTTCCCATCGTGAAATTACCTATCGACTGGTGTGCATCCATGAGTTGGGGCCGCTGGCCGAGGATGTGCGTCGCCTGGGCGTGCCGGTGACACTGGTCAGGTTCCGCTCCCGCCTGGACCCGCGCGGCCTGTTGGCGCTGGCTTGCTGGCTGAGGCGCGAGCGCATCGACATCATGCATTCCCACATGTATCGCGCCAATACCTCCGGCACCATCGCCGCGATGCTGTCGCGCGCGCCCCGCATTATCACTCATATGCACAATGTGGACTCCTGGGACACAGTCCGTCAAATCCGCATGGACAGACGTCTGAATCGTTTCCGGGATCGCGTCATCGCCGTCAGCTCGGCGGTTGCCACCAACCTGGAGAAAGTGACCGGACTCGATCGTGCCAGGATCGAGGTCATTCACAATGGTGTGGACCTGGATGCATTTCAACCTGGCGCGCCGCCGCCGGGATTGCGGGAAGCGCTTGGCGTGCCGGGCGGGGGCGTGGTGGTAGGCATGGTGGCCCGCCTGGTCAGACAGAAGGCGCCTGAATTGTTTGTCGAGGCGGCCCGGCGAATCGTGGCGGCGGGTGATGACCGTACCTGCTTTTTGTTGATCGGTGGTGGTCCAATGGAGGATGAACTACACCGTCAGATCGCCGGTGCCGGTCTGGAAAAACGATTTTTCATGGCAGGTGAGCGTCATGACATACCGGCCTTGCTGCGTTGTCTCGACCTGTTCGTATTGCCTTCACACAAGGAGGGATTCTCCAACGCCATACTGGAGGCCGGGGCCACGGGCCTGCCGGTGGTGGCTACGGCGGTGGGCGGTAACGCCGAGGTAATCGTGGACGGGGAGAACGGGTACCTGGTGGCGCCTGGTGACATCGAGATGCTCGCGGACCGGCTCCGGGCCTTGCTGGCTGATCCTGGGTTGCGGGCAGCCATGGCCGGCCGGGCGCTGGTGCAGGTGCGAGCGTTCTCCATGAGTGAGATGGTGCGGAAAACCGAAGACCTGTACATCCGGGTGATGGATGAAAACTCCTTCGAGAGATGAGATCCGGGTCTGAATCGAGTATACTGGCGGCGGATTTGCGAGATGAAGCCCAAAGGCGTATTGATCGGCGGCTGTGGTCGTCCGCGCTCGAGGCGCCGCTGGATAGAGAGGAGACGGAATGAGAGTGGTTGGACAGAGAGTGCCGCGTGAGGATGCGGAGGCCAAGGCCCGTGGTGTGAGCAAGTATGTCGCCGACATGAAGCTGCCGGGGATGCTGTATGGCAAGGTCGTATGGAGTGACACTCCACACGCCGATGCGGTCAGGGTGGAAACGGCCGCCGCAAGGCGCCTGCCGGGAGTGCGGGCGGTGCTGACGGCGGTTGATGTCCCGGGCAGGAATATCAATCCTCTGGTGGTCCAGGACCAGCCGTTTTTGGTGGAGGATCGCATCCGCTATCCAGGGGAGGCGGTCGCGCTGGTGGCGGCGGAGACCGTCGAGGCGGCGCGAACGGCGGCGCATGCGGTGCGCCTGGAATACTCGCCGCTG
>JAFGDC010000281.1 GCA_016932295.1 candidate division CSSED10-310 bacterium | reverse complement strand
GCCGCCACCCATGCCGCCACCCATACCGCCACCCATACCGCCACCCATGCCGCCACCCATGCCGAAGTGGGACGCCACGGTGGGTTTGCCGGCCGGTGTCAGTTCGCCGCGCTGGAAGGCGGCGATGGCCTTGTCCGCCGGTCCGCTCACGCCGGTGACGATGTCGATGCCGGCCGCGCCGAACACCCGGAAGGCGTTGGGACCGCAATTGCCGGTCAGGACACAGGCGACCCCGTGATCGGCCATGAACTGCGCCGACTGAATGCCGGCTCCTCCGCCAGCCATTGCGTTGGGATTCTCGAGTGCTTCCCAGGCCATGGTTTCAAGATCGACGATGAGATAGTAAGGAGCACGTCCGAACCGCGCCTCCACCTGGCTTTCCAGCCGGGGATCCATAACCGTGACAGCGATTTTCATGTCTACACCTCCAGTATCGCGACGGTGTTCATCACCATTGCATCAGCAAGTATATGCAAATTTCGGACCATTTGTCATGAGAAGGGGAAAGACGCTGCCATCCGGCGGCTGGCGGGCCGGTGTCACCATGATTGCACAAAATGGATCAGGCGTTATGCAATTATAACCTGGTTGATCGTTGCAATTTGCATTGTTTCTCAATAGTGCATGGGTGGGGTGGCCGGCTGGATTCGGTCAAGGCTCATTGTGCGGGGTGTCGTTCTTCGGTCTTGTTTTCCAGCGTTTGTGAAACCAGAAGTACTGGGCGGGAGTCTCCCGGACCAGTCGATCGAGGCGCTTCACCCAGGCATGGGTGAGGTGATCGATCTGTGCGCGTGGATCGGTGATGGATTCGTCGCGGGGAATTTCTTCGATGGTGACTCTGAAATGACCGGGCGCGGTGCGTTGGGTCGCGGTGAAGACGACGGGCGCGTTGAAGTGAACGGAGAAATAGGCGGGGCCGACGAATGTCGCCGCAGGTCTGCCGAGAAATTCCACGAAGATGCCATGATTGCCCGCATCCTGGTCGGAAATGACCCCGAGAACGCCTCCCTCGTTCATGACTACGGGACATTTTTCACGCCACTCCCGAGTGCTGACAGGGAAGGCGGTGGCGGCGCGATATTTCTTGATATACCGATCGATAAAGCGGTTGGACATGGGTTTGTACAGGACATGCACCCGCATTCCGAGGGCCTCGAAGAGCGGTCCGAGGATTTCCCAGTTACAGAGATGCCCGCTGGTCAGCACGATGCTTCCGCCGTTGCGCCTGATTCGGTCCAGGGTTTCCCTGTCCAGGATTTCCACGCGTTCGAGTATTGATGCGGTAAAATTGCGTTGGTGCATGAATTCCGCGATGAAGTAGCCGCTGTTGATGAACGTCTCTCGGACGGTCCGTTCGATTCGATCATGGTCCCAGTTTTGACCGATGGTGGTGGCGATGTTGTTCCTGACGGTACGGGTCAGTTTTGGGGCAAGGCGGCAGACGAGGAGGGCGAAGCGCCGCCAGCACGCGCAGGTGAAGGTGAACGGAAGGTGTCTGAATACGGTCATCAGGCATGCCACGACGAGGTATTGCAACCAATGTCCGAATTGTTTCATGCGGTTTGTTTTGGGTTTTTCTTTTGTCATGGTTTCTGATTGTCGCGGTATTGGCGTCTGTTTGCAATAGGTTTGCGCGTCAATCGGCGGCGGTCGCCTGCTTCCGGGCTTTACTTCCCGCGCGGCCGCACGTATCGTGAAGCCGGAGTCAATTCCGGGAGCCTCATGATCAGACGGCGGATATCAGCATACTATCACCTGGCGCGCGCGCTGGGCTGCAACTATCTGGACCGTGTCACGCGCCCTTCCGAAGCCCACTTCATTCCCACCTGGGACTGTAACATGCGCTGCCGGACCTGCGCGGTCTGGCGGCGGGATCCCTCGGCCCAACTGGACACCTCCGGCATGATCGAGGTCATACGCCGGCTGCCTTTCCTGGACATCGTAAAGATCATCGGCGGCGAACCTTTTTCCCGGGACGATCTCACCGAGTTGGTCATGGCCATTCAGGCGTACATCAAACCGTATCTCCTGCAGATCATCACCAACGGGGTGTTGACCGACAAGATCCTTCACCTGGCGGAGACCGCCGGCGACCGCTCGCTGCACTTGCGCGTTTCGCTGGATGGTTTCCGGGCCAGGCACGAGGAATCCCGCGGCCGCGGCGAAGTGTTCGATGACGTGGTGAACACCTTACGGGAGCTGGTCAGGTTGCGGTCACGGAAAGGATTCGTCCTGGGTATCAATTTCAATATCACCGATACCAGCATCGATGAATTGGAACGTATGATCGCATTCGGCAGGGAACTGGGAGTGGACGTGGTACCCGGCATCCCGGTGACGCCTTTTCTGACCCATGTGGATTTGGATGCCGAGGAGAAGCGTGTCATCATGCTGGAAGACAGGGAACGGGTGAGGGCAATCCTGGCCCGCCTCGATTTTGGCAGCAAGCGCGGTTTGCGTCTCGTGGAACGTCTGTTTCTGCGCACCAGCAACCGTGACATCTTTGCGAACCTGCTCAGCGAACGGCCCGTCACGAAGTTTCCCTGCCTGGAACTGCGCAACCTGATGTACCTGTTCCCCAACGGCGATATCGTCACGTGCGGCCTCAATCACACTCCGGTGGGTAATCTTGCGCGGCAGGAGTTCGACGACATCTGGTTCGGAGCGGAAATCGAACAGCGCCGCGCCGAGGTGGATGCCTGCTCCGGCTGCCTGCAGGCCGCCGTCGAGATCTTCAGCCGGCTCTATGGCGGCGCCCTGCGTCCCGGTTGGCGGCACCGGTCGTCATGAGCGCGATGTTCATGGCTCCCACCCCCGTGCCGCAGGTGGGCCTGGATCACCTGCGGAGCCGCGCCGTCACCATCGGTCTGGTGGCGCTCTACGTCATCGAGAACAATGGTATCCGGCACATCGCCGCCATGCTCCGGCGTCACGGCTACCGGGTGATAGAGATCTATTTCAAAGACTGGATCAACAATTATTTCCAACCTCCCACCGAACGAGAGGTGCGCGACCTCGTCGGGATTCTCCGCGATTGCCGGGTCGACCTTGTCGGGTTAAGCGTCCGCGCTTCGGCCTATCACCGGCTGGCGGTGGCGCTCACGCATCGGCTTCGTGGCGACCTGGGTGTCCCCATCTTGTGGGGTGGAATGCACCCCACATTTGCCCCGGAAGACTGCGTGGCGGCTGCCGACGTCATCTGCCTCGGCGAGGCCGAAGCCCCTCTGGCGACGCTCCTTGGAGCGCTGCGAGAAGGGGTCGGCCATACCACGGTCGAGGGATTCTGGTTCGCCACCCCGGCGGGCAGCATCCGCAACCCGCCGGCTCCCCTGGTGCGTGACCTGGACAGCCTGCCTTTCCGTGATTTTCACAGCGTGGATAAATTTTACATCAATCATGGCACGATCCGCCGTGGCGACCCCTACGCCGGTGACCCGGTGTTCCTCATGAACGCTTCCCGGGGCTGTCCGTATGCCACCTGCTCTTACTGCAGCAACACCGTGCTCAACCGGGTCTACGGGAACAACCAGTTCTACCGTCGGCGCGGCGTCGACAGTGTCCTGGAGGAACTGCACTATGCCAGGCGTACCTTCAGGAACCTGAAACGCATCCGGTTCGACGACGAGGTGTTCGCGTTCCCCGCCGCCTGGATGGAGCGCTTCGCCGCGCGGTACGCGAGTGAAATCGGGTTGCCCTTCGACTGCCTGCTGGATCCCCGTGCCGTCGATGCGCCGCGCCTGCGCATCCTCAGGGAGGCGGGTCTGGACCTGCTCTGCGTCGGCGTCCAGAACTGCGAGCGTATCAACCGTTCCCTCTATCACCGACATGTCAGCGGTGAGCGCCTGCTGCGCGCCGCCTCGGTGATCCGCGCCGCCGGCGTCCGGGTGAGCTACCAGATCATTCTGGACGATCCCGCCTCGACACCCGTTGATAAAAAGAACTTTTTCGATTTCCTTCTCCGCTTCCCCAGGCCATATGATTTTTACCTCTTTTCAATCACCTATTATCCAGGTACGGACCTCACCGAACACTTGCTCCGCACCGGCGTGATCGGCGTTGACCAGGTGGAGGGAACGGCCGCCAAGGTGTTCGAGCAGTTCCGGGTGGACCTGGGGTATCCACGCAGCCGGGAGGATCAATTCTGGATCAGCATGATCATGTTGCTGTCGAAACGGGTCTTCGGCAAGCGCCTGCTGTGGCGGCTTGCCCGCACCCCGGCGCTGCGGCGCCGGCCATGGCCCCTTATGATCCTGGCCCAGGCGGCCAACCTCTTCAAGATGGGATGGTTGTTCATGGGGATGCTCTTTCGGGGTGAAGTTAACCTCACCTTGCTGCGTCGCTGGATCAACCTGCGTTCATTGATTACCACGTGAGGCGCGGCGTCTCTGCGCCGCGCAACGACCGGCGCCGGGAACCGGCAATCATGGCCGGGAGTGAAAAAGCGAAACGAAGCCATGATACGCATCATGGCTCATGGTGATGTGCACGGGCAATGCACATGGTGCATTTTCCCCCGTTCCCACCTGTGGTATGCTTACGCGGCGGTGGACAGGCTCCCGCCGCCTCAAGGTGAACGATGCAGCAGGGAAGGAGGATGGATGTTCGAGGCCATTTTGTTCGACCTCGACGGAGTGCTGGTGGAGAGCATGCCCCATCACGCCGCCGCGTGGCAGTGGATAATGGCGCAGCAGGGGATCGCGATTGATCTGCGGGATGCCTACCTGGTGGAGGGCTACCGGTCGATGGTGATCGCCAGGCGGTTTCTCGGCGATCGGTCAGCCGGTATGACCGATGCGGAAATCGAGGCCATGATCGAGCGCAAGCGGCGTTATTACCGGGAACTGACCAGTGGGCTGCGGATGGCCCCGGAAGTGTGCCGGACCGTTGCCCGGCTGCGGGAGATGGGATTCAGGCTGGCCCTGGTGACCAGCTCGGTCCGGGCCAACCTGGATCATACCGTGCCCGATGCGGATGATTTGTTCGATGCCATCATCACCGGCGACGACGTGACCAGGGGTAAGCCTGATCCCCAACCGTTCGTGACGGCCGCGGCGCATCTCGGCCTGCCGCCGCGGCGCTGCGTCGTGGTGGAAAACGCTCCCCTCGGTATCACCTCGGCGGTGGCGGCCGGCGCCTTCTGCGTGGCTCTGACCACCACCCTCGATGCCGACTCCCTGGCCGCCGCGCATCTGGTGATCAACGGAGACGTGACGGCGCTCGGGGATGAGGATGTCTGGAATCACATACGCGTGGTGGCAGGCGGGGCCGGGTTCGGGGCATAATGATGATGAAACACTCGCGGACGTATACATGAAGAGGGGTGCATGCATGAAAACATGGCTGTTGACGGTATCATTCATCCTGGTTGTGCTGCTGGCCGGTTGCGGCGGCGGGACAGACGAGGCGGCGCCAGGCACTGGTTCGGCTGCCGGGGCGGCGCCCGAGGCGGGTCCGGTTGAGCTGAAAATATGGGAGACTTACAACGACGAGGAACATGACTTGTTCATGACCCTGGTGGAGCAGTACATGCAACAGCATCCGGGGGTCACCATCTCGGTCCAGCAGATACCATACGGCGGCCACCGCAATAAGATCATGACCGCGCTGGCCACCCGCACCACGCCTGATATCGCCAGGATCGACAATGCCTGGATCCCCAAGCTGGCGCCCCGCAACGCCATCGCGCCCCTGGACGAATTCGGCGCCGCGGCATGGGGCGGTCAACTGGTGCAGGCCGCTTTCCAGACATGTCTGTACGACGGCACGGTGTTTGGCATCCCCGACCAGGTCACCTGCCTGGCGCTGTTCTACAACAAGGACCTGTTCGCCGCCGCCGGCCTCGATCCGGAAGCGCCTCCGAAAACCTGGAAGGATTTCTACAACGCCGGCAGGCAACTCACGGACAAGGCCAACGGCATCTTCGGTTTCGCCATGGGGAACACCCTCTGGGAAACCCTGCCCTTCTTTTTCACCTTCGGCGCCAAGGTCATGTCCGATGATAACCATCGGTGTCTCCTGGATTCCGAAATGGGCATCCTGGCGCTTAAGTTCAAGACCGACCTGTACCGCCGCCACGAGATCGAGGCGGGCGCCTGGACGCCCGGCGCCATTTCGCCGGAGACGGGTTTCAAGGCCAGGAAATACGCCATGATCCTCTCGGGACCATGGAACATCCAGAGCTTCAAATCCAGCGGACTGAACTTCGGGATAGGGTTGATTCCCGAGGGACCGGTGGGGACCGCCAGCAATGTCGGCGGCACCAACATGGTAGTCTTCAGGAACTGCGCTCACAAGCAGGCGGCCTTCGAGTTTCTTCAGTACCTGTCGGGACCCGGGGCGCAACGGATCTGGGCCAGCACCCTGTCCCAGATCCCCATCCACCAGTCCGTGCGGACCGCCATGGAGGAAACCGCCGATCCTTACCTGCGGGTATTCCTGCGGCAGATCACCACGGCCAGGCCGATCGTGGGCAACCCGATCATGGACGAAGTGGAGAATATCCTGAATCCGGAAATGGCCGCGGCTCTGAAGGGCGATAAGACACCGGAACAGGCGTTGACCGACGGCGTCGTTGCGGTGAACAAGAAACTCCAGGAAGCCTTCGAACTGATGCAGTGACGCGGTTCCTGGTCACCGGCGGCGTGGACTCCGGCGCGCCAGGCGGTGGAGTGGTGTGATGAAGCGCCCTATTCTGCCCCTGTTTCTGAACCGCGCCGGTTGTCCCCAGGAATGCCTGTTCTGTAATCAAAGCGTGAGCGGTGAAACGCCCGTGGCGCCGGCGGCGGTCCTGTCGTACCTGGCCGGGCAACTGGAACGATTTCCCTCTGGACCGGTGGAGATCGCCTTCTACGGTTGCTCGTTCACCGGTCTTCCCGAGCCTATCCAGGAGCATCTGTTGAGCGGGGTGCGAGAGGTCGCCGGAGAACGCGGCCTGGCGATCCGGGTGGATGTGCGTCCGGATCAACTGGATGAAGCGGCAGTCGAGCGCTTGCGGAGAAACGGTGTGGAAACGGTGGAGATCGGCGTTCAGAGCATGCGTGACGATATTCTGCGCCGCCTGCGCCGCGGTCATGACGCCGCCGCCGTGCGCGCCGCCGTGACGACGGCCCGGCGGGCTGGCCTGAAGGTGGTGTTGCAGCTCATGTACGGCCTGCCGGATGAGACTGTCAGCATGGCCCTGGGTTCGCTGCGCGCCGCGCTGGCCCTGCGGCCCGACGGAGTGCGGCTGCATCCGGCCCTGGCGCTGGCCGGCACCGGGCTCGATGCGTTGCGCGCGGAGGGTTTGTATCAGCCACTGTCACTGGCCCGTGCCGTGGTCTGGGGCGCCAGGATGCTGCAACTCTGCCACCGGGCGGGAGTTCCGGTGATACGTATTGGATTGCAGGCCAACACGGCGCTCTCGGACCCGGCCCTGGCGGCCGGTCCCTTCCATCCCGCCATGCGGAGCCTCGTGGAGAGCGAGTTGCGCCGCTGGCGGTTGCTGGCGGAAGTGCGTCGGAGCGGTATCCAGAGCGCTGAAATGCGGGTATGGTGTGCGCCACGGCGGCGCGATTACTGGGCGGGGCATGGCGGCTCCAATGTGCGGTTTCTGCGGCAGCGCTTCGGCATCACCCTGCGCATTTCACCTGCGGAGATGACGGAGGATCGGATCGAGTGGTGTGAAGGTGGTGCTGGATCCTGAATAGTGGTTTGAATGGTTGCGGTTTGGAAGAATGAGGGGGAAAGCGGCTGGAAGCCGCTTCTACGGGTCAGGGCGAAGAGTGTGGAGTATGGGGGAAAGCGGCTGGAAGACGCTTCTACGGGTTAGGTGGGTTGGGCGAAGAGTATGGAGTATGGGGGAAAGCGGCTGGAAGCCGCTTCTACGGGTTGGTGGGTTGGGCGAAGAGTGTGGAGTATGGGGGAAAGCGGCTGGAAGCCGCTTCTACGGGTTGTAGGTTAGGGGTTGGGGGTTGGAAGCACGAGTGCGAGCGTTGGGAAAATTGATTCCTTCGCGTCGCAGGGTGATGATCCGCCGCAACAGGTCCAGGTTGAAAGTGGTCTGGTTGGAAAAGTTGCCTTCGTATGCTGTCGTTCCCTTGCCAAGGTCATAGCAGGTGGAAGAATCGATATCGATGAGTACCGCCTTGAGACCGGTTTCCAGCATCTCGTGCCGGTGCTTCAGGTAGAACGCCTCGCAGCAGGAGCCGATGAAGGCGTGATGACCCAGTAGCTTCAATTCGCGCAGGGTGGTCATGAGATCCTCGAAGCTTTGGATGGTGCGCCATCGGTAACCGCATTGTTCAGCCAGGCTCGCCGCGGCGCCGATATCGCAGGCGCCGCATT
>JAFGDC010000280.1 GCA_016932295.1 candidate division CSSED10-310 bacterium | reverse complement strand
CGGTGCTGGACGAACTGATGGCGGCGAGGTGGGAGCTACCGGACGGATTCTACGTGTTCAGGATCTGAGTACCCGTCACCGCCGCCGGCGGTAACCGAACAGGCAGTCATGATCGCCCCGCCCCATGGCTCTGACCAGGAATGCCTCCACTAATGGCTGGCAGGCTTCGCAGTAGGCTTCATAGGTGTCGCACATGCGCGGGACCAGAGATGACAGCCCGATACGTTCCACGGCTTCTATGTACAGACATCGATCCACTCGCAGGCGAAGTTCCCCTTCCGCCAATTCCGGTCGGGCCCGCATGTAGGGATCGGCCGCCTTGTCGGCTGCCATGATCTCGAGGAACCTGCCGTAGTCAGTCTCCCCCGTGACCGGTGGATAGGTATCGCGGCCGTGCAGCACGGCGATTTCCACCAGCATATCGCCCACCACGCGGTCAGCGGCGGCCACGCCTCTCTGGCCGGCGATGGCGGCGTGAGCGGGAACGAGCGGCGCGTAGCGATGCTCCAGTTCCGCCAGGTGATACTCATCAGCCGTATCGAAATCGGTTCGGACCGGCGCCGGCCGCTGGCTCAGCGACAGCACCCTGGCCATGGCCGCGGGCAGGAGCAGCAGCCCGATTTCCTTGCGCAGTCCGTTGATCATGATCTCCGCGTAGCGCAGCTCTTCAGGAGCCAGTCCATAACGACCGAGTATGGAACCGATGTTCATGCCTTCCTCCCGCGTCCGGCCGCCGGTGTGCAGGCCCCGGTATCCGGTCCGCCCACTTTACCATGAAAAGGATGAATGCCAAGGGGGTATCGCTGGCTTCGGATGCAGGTCGGCACCTGGTGCGGTGCGCCGGTCATCGAACCACGCCCTGGCGGTCTCCACTCGTGATGCGGGGGCGGGGCGGTGCAATCCCGGCGCTGTCCCGTCTCGACGCCACCATGGTTTGCTCCTGCAAAACCGCCCGACTTGTGCGACAATACGGCAACGCCGGGAGTAGGACTGGATTGCCGTTCGGGAGGTATGCACATGGCCGCCGGCCGCCTGGGAAGACGGGATAAACTGAGTATCGGGAGCCTGATACTGGTCGGTGCGATCGGACTGTCGCTTTCCCTGGTGTTTTACTCGGAAGCGTTTCCGCAGGCGTCGATAGCATTCATCGCCGATCGCGATGCAGCCTTCCGTCTCGGCCGCGAGGCCATGGCCCGCAGCGGCTTCGATCCGGCCAATCACAAGCGGGTGGCGGTCTTCGAAACGGATGAAACCGCGCTCATGTTCATCCAGAAGAACCTGGCTTCTGAAGATGTAGAGCAGTTTCTGGCGCGGGGTGTCGAGGTGTGGTGGTGGCGGGTGCGGTGGTTCAAGCCGCTGCAGGCGGAAGAATTCACCGCGCAGATCAGTCCCGGCGGTTACCTGGTGGGATTCCGGCACCTGTTGCCGGAGGATGCCCCGGGGGCATCTCTGGATGAGTCCGCGGCTCGCGCCGTGGCCGATGAATTCCTGTCGGTGACCGAGGAGTTGGATGCCGCGGTGTACAGGGAAGTGGAGGTTGCGGTCGAGCGGCGGCCGGCTCGCATTGATTATACATTCACGTTTGAGCGCAGGAATTTTGCCCTGGCCGGCGCCGTCTACCGCCTGGAAGTGTACGTGCAGGGTGCTTCGCCGGGCGGCTACAGGCAGTATGTAAAGCCACCCAAGTCCTGGCTGCGGGACTATCGAACCATGCGTTCCCGCAACCAGATGCTTACCATTCTGGCCACCACCCTGAGTCTGCCGTTGGGCCTGGGCGCGGTGTTCATTTTTCTGCTGCGCTATCAACGCCGGGATTTGAACTGGAAGCCGGCGGTGTTGTTCAGCCTGCTCATGTCCGCGTTGTACCTGGTGATGAATGTCAACGCGCTGCCTCTCGAATTGAGCTACTATCCCACGACGCAGCCCTACGGCAGTTACGTGGTGCGGTTGCTGCTGTCGGCGGTGGTGTCCGCCATCGTCAACGGCTTCATGGTCTTCGCGCTGGCGGCGGTGGGGGAAAGCCTGTACCGGGAACTGTTCCCCGCGCGGCAGCGGTTCGACCGGTTCTTCAGCCGGCGTGGCTGGAGGAGCAGGGAGGCGCTGCTTGCGCCCATCGCCGGTTATTCGTTCGCCATGGCGATGGTGGGCTACATCGTCATGTTCTACCTGGTCGGCAAGCGTCTTGGCGCCTGGGTGCCCATGGAGGTCCAGTATTCTGACCTGCTGAGCACCTTTTTACCGGTTGTCTTCCCCGTTACCATAAGCGTTTCCGCCTCCCTGACCGAGGAATTCATGTTCCGGTTGTTCGCCATTTCGTTTCTTAAAAAATACCTGAAATCCGATATCCTGGCGGTGCTCATCCCGGCGTTTCTGTGGGGATTCCTGCATTCCAATTATCCGCAGGAGCCATCCTGGATTCGCGGCGTGGAGGTTGGGGTGATGGGTGTGCTGGCCGGCTTGCTTTTCCTTCGGTTCGGCATAATCGCCTGCCTGATATGGCATTACGTGGTGGATGCGGGGTTCATGGGTATGTTCCTGTTCCGTTCCGCTGACCCATTTCACGTCATGAGCGGCATGTTGAGCCTGGGTATCCTGCTGCCGCTTCTCGGCTATGCGGTGTGGTCCTATCGCCGCAACGGGCGGTTCGAAGATGCGCCCGAACTGCTCAATGAGACCCCGCCGCCACAGGCGCTGGCCTGGGAGCCGCCTGTCAAGGAATCCCGCCAGGCGGCGCGGCTCGTCTATACGCCCCTGTCCCGCCGGGCACGCCTGGCGGGAATGCTCCTGGCCGGCACGGGCGCGCTCCTGATCTGGCTGTGTCCCGTCCGGTACTACGGTGATTTCATTCAGTTGCGGGAACCGCGGCAACGGATCCGGGATAGAGCCGGAGAGGTGCTGGCCCGGGTCGCGGATCGCGAGCGGTTCGTCATGGCGACCGGCGCTTTGCGGACCGACGGCGGCATGGCCTACAAGTATCTGCGCGACCAGTTGGGGACAGAGGAGGCCTACCGGCGCCTGGCGGGAGTGTCTGCCGGCTACTACTGGCGCGTCAGGTGCTTCCGCTCTCTGGAACGGGAGGAATGGAGCGTGGTACTGGCGCCTGACGGGGTGATGTTGAGTCTCGATCATGTCATTCCGGATATTGCGGAGGGTGATGATCTGTCCCGCGCTCAGGCGGTCGCACTGGGAGTCGACCACATCACCGGGGTGCTGCATCGTTCGCTGGATGGGTACGAGTTGTTTGAAACGGAACAATTGCGGCATCCCAACCGCAGTGACTGGCGGTTGCTCTGGCGAGGCAAGGAGCCGCTGGGTGGCAAGGCGTATCATGTCCAGCAACTGACCGTGCAGGGTGCCGAACCGGTGGACTACCGCTGCGCCCTCAGGGTGCCTGAGGACTGGCAGAGGGAGCAACAGAAAACGTCCCTGCGCACGCTGCTCTTCCAGATGGTGCAGGTCCTGGTGATCTCCGCCGGCATGGTGGTGCTGGTCTTCTCCTTCTTCAACGCGCTGGTGAAGAACCGGATACGATGGACGGCGGCGCTGCCGGCCGCCGTTGCGATGGCTGCCGCGGGGTTGTTGGGTGATCTGGTGGGCCTGCCGGGAACCATGCTGCAATACGATACCACAGAACCACTGCGATCGTTTCAGGTCAATCTGGTCATGGGTATGTGCATCAACCTGGCGCTCCTTTTTGTGGGGATCTTCCTGCTGTTGAGCGCGGTGAGCGTGCTCTGGGGTATTCGCGGCGCCGGCGGCGGGCTGGCGGTCCGATGCCGGCGGCGGAGCTATCTCCTGGACGGCGCGGCGGCCGGCGCGGGGGCGGGACTGCTTTCCCTCGGCTGGTGGCGGCTGTGGCAGTACATCATCGAGTGCGTGAACGCGCCCGTGCGGTCAGTCCCGATCATCGATCAGGGACCTCTGGCTGATTGTATTCCGGCCGTCGGTTACTTTTCCGGCATGATCCAGGTGGGAGTGCCGGTGGTTGCTGTCCTGTGCGCGCTATTGGCGATCCATGCCTCGTCTCCCGGGCGGCGGTTCTGGCTGGTCGCCGGTCTCGCCGTCATGGCCGTCGCCACTGCCGGCGTCGAGGCTCAATCGGCATCGGCTGCCGCCCTGCTGACCGCCCGCAACCTTGGATTCGCGTTCATGGCTGTGACCGTGCTGCCCCGCCTCATCCGCCGCAATCTCCTGGCCATGACCATCGCACCCTTGATATTCATGGCCTGGGACAAGATCGGATTCCTCCTCGGGCAGTCCACCCCCTGCTGGCGCCGGCAGGGGTTGTTTCTTCTCCTGCTCTGCCTGCTGCCAGCCCTGGTTATCGCATTGTTGTCGGACAGGGACGCGGCGGCGAACGCGGCGGGGCCGTCATCAGCGCCGGAATGACCTGAGCGGCGGGGGGCGGTTCAGGCGCGGTGGAAAAAAAGGCTCAGGGGCAGCCTGATGGCGTTGAGGTACACCAGGATGTCGCGCCACGAGCGCATTGCGCGCAGATGGCGTCTGATCAGGGATGGTCTGAGATAGAAGGCGCGGTAGAACCGGCTGTGCAGCCGTGTCAGTTGCGGGGCGGTCATGCCGCTGGGGACGAACATGGGCTGCCAGAAGGAATACTGGTCGGCGCGATCCTCGATGATGCGGCCGTGCCTGGCATACTCCTCCCATTGGATGGTGTTTCTCAGGGTGGTGTTGATCTGCACGGTGATATCCTTGAGGGGAATGGAGCAGGCGAACCGGATGCTGGACCGGATGGTGTCCGGAGTGTCGGTGAAGTGTCCGATGATGAAGAAGGCCTTGGGCTGCATGTCGAGTTCATCCGCCCAGGCGGTCACCCGGCGCACCTGGTCGAGGGTGATGCCTTTCCGGATCGAAGCCAGCACCTCCGGATGGCCGCTTTCAATGCCGATGCGCACCCGCCAGCAGCCGTTGCGTTTCATTCGTTCCAGCAGGGGCCGGTCCAGTGCGTCCACCCGCACCGAACAGGACCACCCGACCCCGAGCCGGCGTCGTTCCATCTCGTCCAGAATGTCGTGCACCCTCTCGATCGAGAGGTTGAAAAGGGAATCGAGGAACGCGAAATCCCTGGCGCCGTAGTCATGCACCAGCGCCTCCATCTCGTCCACCACGCGGCGTGCGCTGAACATCCGGTAGGTGCGACCGAATACGGATTTATCACAGAATATACAGCCGAACGGACAGCCACGCGAACTCATCAGGGTGAGTTTGGGCAGCTCCCGCGCATCGACCGGAACCGGCCGGTAGCGGTGGATGGGCAGCAGGTGACGGGCAGGCATGGGCAGGCTGTCCAGGTTGGCGATGGGGCGGCGCGGATGGTTTTTCAGGATGGTGCCGTTCCTGCGCCAGACAAGTCCGTCAACCGTTCCGGCGTCGCCGCCGCGGTCGTAGGTGTCGATGAATTCCAGCAGGGACTGCTCGCCTTCGCCGATGAAGCCGAAATCGAAGACCCGCTCATGCAGGGTGTCCTCGGGATTGGCGGATACGTGCGGGCCGCCGATAAGCACCGGCAGGCGCGGCCGCCATTGTTTGATGGCCGCCGCCATGAGGACAGCGCCGTGGTAGCCGATGGAGGTGGCGGAGATGCCCACCAGGTCAGGATGTTGTGCCGCAAGTCGCCTGATCACTCCCTGGAAGTTCAGTTGTTCCACCAGCGCGTCGATCAGGTAGGGTTGATGGCCGGCCTCCAGCAGCACGGCGCCCAGTGATGCCAGACCGAGAGGGGCGGAGTTGTAGAACAGGGTATGGAGGACGGCGGTTCGCAAACCCTTGAGCTGCTTCAGATCGAGCGGCGTATTGATGAGGCTGACCTTCATTGTGTCTCCTGCCGTTGCACGGACGTCATCACGCTGCAATATAGTACCGGTGGCGCGGGATGAAGGCAAACTGAATGAATGGGATGCGGGGTTACTGGAAAATCATGCGCTTGAAGGAGGCGTACTCGCGGATCTTGACCATGCTGAGGTCGCCGCGGCGGAGCATGGTGAAGCCGATGGCGGCCATCTTGACGAGGTTGGCCGCCTGCGCTGCCGCTTTCAGCATGGCCGGCCGCCGGCGCAGGTACGCGCTGCCGCGGAGCCGGCGGATCAGGCGCCGGGGAACGAAATGCTTGGCGATGAGAATGGTGAGGCTGATGTAGAATTCGTCCTCGGCGGAGCGGGGCCAGTCGAAGGACAGCCTGAACTGGTGAAAGGACTTGGTGGCCTCGCCCTCGACATCGGCGGGGGTGATCATGCCTTCCCGGAGCATTGTCCGGGTCACCGAGGATTGCGGGAACAGCGTCAAGGAGTAGAGGTAGAGCTTAAACGGCTGGTCAAGCCGGAGCAGCAGATCCAGTAACTGGTCCTTGTCGGTGGGGCCGGCCAGCGGGTTGTCGAAGATGACATCGTAGACCACGTCCAGTTTCAACAACCTGTTGAGGCGTGAGAAACGGCGCACCGAACGGTTTGGATCACGACGTTCGTACAGCCCCTCCGATTCCTCGGCGGAAGCGCTCTGGATACCGATCTGCACATTGTCCAGACCAGCCCGTTTCAGTTTCCAGAGGGTATCCTCGGAGATAGCCTGGGGATTGAGCATCAGGTCGAACGTCAATCCCACCTCGTCCGGGTAGCGCCTGGTGAATTCGTCTATCCATGTCCGGGAATGCACGAAGGAGTCGTCATCGAACTTGATGCGGTTGATGCGCGGCAGGATGCGGCGGGCGGCATGGATTTCCCGGAGGACATTGCCGGCGCTGCGGCGCCGGTAGTAGTTGCCGCGGCTTCCGTAGACGGCGCGAAGTGAACTGTTGTAGCAGAATGCGCAGTGGAATGGACAGCCGCGTGAGGCATGGACGCGCAGCACCGAGGCTCCGCGCAGTGGGTCTCCGGGCTGCACCCGATTGTCGTCGATGAAAAACTTTCCTTCATCGGTGAAATCACGGAATGGCACCGTGTCCAGGTCGGCGATGAGAGGCCTGACGGGGTTGCGGATGATCTTACCGCCGTGGTTCACCCAGATGTTCCGCACATCCCGCACCGATTCTCCCCGCTGCATCCTGGCCAGCAGTTCGTCGAAGGCGGCCTCGCCCTCTCCGATGCAGAGGTAGTCGCACCACGGGATGCAGGCTTCCGGCATGAGAGTGGGATGGATGCCGCCGAGGATAATGGGTGCCTTGGTACACGTCCGCAGTCGTTCCGTGAGATCGCGCACCGGTTTGAAGTAAGGTGATCCGAAGCCAATGCCCACCAGGTCAGGAGAGAAGTCCGTGACCAGATCCAGGAACAGTCGGATTTCCCGTTCGGTGGGCAGGCTGATGTTGTTGTTGCGCCAGCGTTTGAGAAAAATCGTGCGGACCGCGGCGCCACGGGTGCGGGCCACCGCCGCCAGGTGCCTGATGCCGCCGTTGTCGATGCCGTACGGCGTCATGAGCACGACGCGGAGCGGGGCGGCCGTTTCGATATGGGTTGTGGATGCATTCGCCATTGGCGCTCTCCGGCAAGAGGTGGATTCAGGTTCGCAAACCATCGGCCGCCAGTCAAGCAGGCACTTCGGCGGAACCCGGCGGCGGGGTCGGATCCGGTGAATGCCCCACGGCGATGGCGCGACTCTTCCCCGACAGCGTCGGAAATCCGTTCGGATCGGAACGTGGATGGAGGGTATTCATGAGAAGTATTCATGAAAGGAAGATGGAGACAGTGCGGGGGGAGGAGATTGCAGTGGCGGTATGGAAGTCTTTTCGTTTTTCCTGTTGCACATCAAGGTGAATCCGTTAGCATGCTGAAGATATCAGTGGGAAAACGGCGACCGGTGGTTTGCCGGCATGACGGGAGTAGCGGAAAAGCTGGGGGAATGCGATGGTGTTGCCAGGGCGAAAGGTGATCGGTCCATCCATCACCGGTTGATTCCCTTGCGTCGAGACAGGGAGTTTTGGAAATATGAAGATCGCGACATTCAACGCCAATTCACTCCGCGCCCGCGCGGAGATCATCGGGGACTGGCTGGCTGAACATGCGCCGGATGTGCTCGGAGTGCAGGAGACCAAGGTGCAGGATGCACAGTTTCCCCTGAAGGACTTCGCGGAGACCGGGTACTATTGCGTGTTCCGCGGTCAGAAGAGCTACAACGGGGTGGCGATCTTTACACGCTCGGCGCCGGACCGGGTGGTGTACGGTCTGGGGGGCGACGATCCAGCCATCCTGCCCCGGGTTCTGGCGGTCACCATCGGCGGAGTGACCGTGCTCAATACCTACGTGCCCCAGGGGTATTCCATAGATTCCGAGAAGTACGCCTTCAAGTTGGATTTTTTCAAACGGGTGCGGGCCTTCCTGGAGGCGCATCATCAGCCGGGCGAGCGGCTGGTCTGGATCGGTGATCTGAACGTGGCGCCTCTGTCCATCGACGTGTATGAACCGGAAACCAAGACGGATCATGTCTGTTACCACGAGGCGGTCCGCGCGGCCTTGGCGGAGGTGATGGCGTGGGGTCTTGAGGATGTGTTCCGGAAGCACGTGTCGGAGCCTGGACAGTATACGTTCTGGGATTACCGGATCCCCAACGCCGTGCCCCGCGGCATGGGGTGGCGTATCGACCACATCCTGGCCACCGCACCCATGGCGGCGTTGTCGACGGGGGCATGGATCGACACTGCGCCGCGGCTGGCGGCGCGGCCCTCGGACCATACGTTTCTCGTCGCGGAATTCGACCTGTAGAGGAATGACGCGGATGCATGCGGATCTGAACGGGCGTGACCACGGCCGCCGTGCGCCGGTTTTATGTCCCTGCCCACCCGCTGGGACGTTTGTACTCAGTGGCTGTGAGCATGACGTCACATCACCCGAATGGAGTGCATGATCGTGGCGGACCGGAGTGTGCCGGCCGATGCGCTTCCCGCCGGCTATAGCATCACGGACGAGCTGGTGCGGGCGGCAAGGGAGGATATGGCCGCGCTGGAGGAACTGGCCCGGCGGCTTCTGATACTGACATGGCGGATTTCCTGGCGTGAGCGGAATTTCATCGCGCGCGAAGATTTCCGCCAGGATGTGTGTGAGCGGACAATCAAAGGGTTGCGGCAGGGTAAGATCGATACTGCCAGGGACCTGGTGAACTATCTTTACGCAGTGGCCAGGAATCTGCGGGCCGATCGGTACCGCCGCTGGCACCGGTGGGGGCGTGATGAGTCACTCGATCAGCTTAGAGGGGTGGGATTCGAACCGGGCAACGGTCATCGCGCCTGCCGGCGGATAGAGGGTTCGGTGGAATGTGAAGAGTTGCTCCTGCGCCTGGAACGGCTGCGCCGGGTGGATGACATCATGGCTGAAATACTGGTCGGTCGGTTTGTCTATGATGAATCCCGTGAAGAGTTAGCGCTGCGTTTGGGGGTATCGCTCAGGACCATCGATCGGAAGACGAACCAGGGCATAGCCCGGCTTCTCAGAATGTATGGAGCGCATGCGGGGGGACGTAGTTCATGAGCAACCACCTGGATCGACTGCTACTGGGAGCGCGCCGCCGGCTGGCCGCGGGTGAATCCCGGGAGTCGGTGGCGGCCTGGTTGAAAACAGAAGCGCCGGAGCAGGCGGAATCGCTTGCACGACTGGCGGCTGCATTCATCGAGGCGGCCGCCTCGCCGCGGTTCGCCGATTCTGACCAGGGATCGATCGATACGGCCTGGAACAGCCTCAGACAACGGTTGTCGGCTGCTGAACCGGTGTCGCCGGCCGCCGCGAGCCGGACCGCCTGGCTGCGGCGGCCTCTCGTGGCTGCGCCGGCCATCGCCGCGGTCATGGTCTGTCTCTTCCTGCTCGGCCGATGGAGCGCTCCCGTTCAGCCGCCCGCGGCGCCACCGGTCATGACATTCACCGGCCTGAACAGCAACGACCGCTTTCTCATCATCCGGCCGTCGGCCGCCAGTGACCTGCACGAGCAGTTTGGAGATGTGGTGGACATGCTGTTCGGCGTCAGACCGGCCTCTGCCTCCGAACGTTTCGTTTTTACCGCCGCCGCCGGTGATCTGTGCCCCGGTGAATACACCGCCGCCATCGAGCGCGATGCAGGTGACTGGGTTATCAAGGTCGAAGCCCCGGTGGGTTGCGCAGTCGATGGGCTGTTTTCTTCACTGCTGCTGCAAGTCTTCCGCATTGGTGTGTCCGGAGATGCGTGCCGGAACGCGGAGTTGGAATCGGTGCGGTTGGATGGAGAGGACCGCTTCATCATGGTCTCATCGGAGCGCATCGACGGAAACAGGGGTGAGGTGATCAAGGCGGCGTTGCTGGATGAATATGGTCTTACGGAAATATGGCGGTTCGCACCAGGGAAGAATGTGCCCTATCCTTTCGAGCAAGGCGGCCCGGATCGTTTCAAGGGTGGAATCGAGGTCATGGATCTCACCGGCGATGGTGTCAGAGAGGTGCTGATCGGTTTCAATCACGATCCCGAATCGCCGTCCCAGTTCGTGGTCCTCGATATCGTCAGCGGCCGGCTCCTGGGAGAATTCTGGAACTACGGCCATTCCGCGGGAGTGATTTCGCTCCTGGTCGATGTCGCCGGCCGCCCCGACAAGATTATCGTCAATGGCATGATCAACAGTTTCCCGAGTAACCTGGAACAGGTGCTGTTCACGCAATACATGGTGGTCATCGACCTGGAGACGCTGTTCAGGAGTGGCGCCCGTGGTCCGCTCCTGGCGCCGTTCGGGGCTATGACGGATGACGTCTTCTCCCGGTGGACGGCGCTCGAACCATTTCTGGCCGGTTCATTTCAGTGGTTGGATCCACCAAAAAGCACGTTGGCCGAACGCACCGCCGCGCTGGAGTCATACCTGGCCCTGAACGCGACTATGAGTACCCACGATCTTTACGCGGCCCGGGAGGTGGTGGATCCTGGATTCGGGTATGAATGGTACGCCGTCATTCCCAGCTTCGATCCTCATCATATAAACGATATCAATGTGGCCGTGGAAGGCACTGGAGCGGAAAGGTACCTGGAAATTTCTACCCGTGACGGGCGTCGCTATCGGTACGGCCTGGATGGAGAGTATCTCGGCACTTCCTATAACAGCATTCTGCAAAGTGTCCTTTATCCACTGACCCTGGACGAGGTGCTGGACGATTATCGGCCGGTGATTTTTCGGCCCGGGCACTAGCGGCGCTCAGAATGTTCTATACCGTTTGCCGCCGGCTTCGTACTCCTGGCGCTCCCACCTTGCCGTGCGCAGGGCGAGCAGGCTCAGGACAGGGGCATCGCCTTCCTGGAAAAGGTTCCTTTCCTCCACCGGGCCATGCGTCCACAGCTCTTCGTCCGGTACGCTGCGCAGACGCTGCGTGGCGCGGCGCGAGCAGAGAATGCCGGGGAGATGCAGGAGCAGCCAGGTGACGGCTTTGAGGTAGGGTATAAGGGCGCGTGGTCCTTCGGCGACGCAGGCGACCCTGGCGGGAGAGAGCAGGTAGCGCCTGAGGATGCGCGGGGCCTGACGAAGCAGTGAGGCGGCTTCGAAATTCTTGAGAAAGACCATCAGGTAGTTCCGGGTGTGGAGATACGAATGCCAGCGGCGCCTGGCGGGGGTGGCGAGGGCGGCGCGGTAGCGGTGGTGGATGACGGCGGCAGGCGCGGTATGGATGGTGTAGCCGGCGAGATTGGCGCGGTAACAGGTGTCGAAATCCTCACAGTAGGAGAAGAAGCGCGGATCGAAGCCGCCGATGGCGCGCAGGCGCGCGGCGTGGAACATGACGGCGGCGAAGATGCAGCCGAAGACTTGTTCGCCTGGCGGGAAGCCACCCAGGTCCAGGCGCCCCACCCGGATGTCCCGCCAGTGGCCGGTGGCGTGCCAGTGAGCGCCGAGTGAGTTGATGAAGGCCGGGGCGGCGGCGTACAGAACCTTGGGAGCGACGGCGATACAGGTGTCGGGGGCACTATCGAAGGCGGTCACCAACCGTTCCAGTGCGTCCGGCGCCGGGACGGCATCGGCGTTGAGCAGGAGCACCAGCCTGCCGCGAGCTTCCGCTAAGCCCTGGTTATTGCCGCGGCAGTACCCCACATTGCGTGAATTGGCGATGAGTCGCGTCTCGGCGGCATGGGCGGCGATCATCTCGGCGGTGCCGTCGCCGGAGCCGTTGTCCACCACGATG